>JBBQUQ010000108.1:0-9419 GCA_038212325.1 Bacteroidales bacterium | reverse complement strand
GTTGCCGGGGATATCAACTATACCGGTACACTAAGGAAGAACGGCCTCCCGATTGTTTCCGGTGTATCGGGAGTGACCGCAAATTTGCCCCTGTCCAGCACGGGAGGCTCCAACCCGACCCTCTCCATTTCCCAGTCTGGTAGTCTGGCAAACGGTTTTCTAACCTCCATCGACTGGAACAGGTTCAACAACAAACAGAATGCACTCGGCTTTGGAAATGTTACCTCGGGCGACATGGCCGTTACCGGAGGGAATGGCGCCGTGATCGGAAGCGGTCTCGGGCTGACGATCAACAAAGGCAATCTGTCGGAAGGCATCTCCTCTGTTTTGATCATCAATTCAGGGGCCGGTGCAGTACTTGGAACAGGCACCTCTATCCAGATGAAGCAGGCTAATACAACCCAATCGGGGTTTCTGAGCAATACTGATTGGAACACGTTCAACAACAAAGTTGGCCTCGAAACGGATCCTGTTTTCGGAGCATGGAACAAAAGCACAGGCATCATCATAACCTCTTCGCAGGTAAGTGATTTTACAGCCAGCGTAACCAATACACCTGCTGTTTTGGCAAACACGGCCAAAAACAGTTATCCAACTGCCGATGCCGCAAAATTAGCCGGTATTGCTGCCGGCGCCGAGGTCAATGTAAATGCCGACTGGAGCGCCACGAGTGGCGATGCTCAAATACTAAACAAGCCAACCGGGCAAAATCCGGGCGATATGCTTTTCTGGAATGGAACAGTATGGGTAAACATACCGGCATCAACCACAAACGGGCAAAGCCTCACTTTTTGCAATGGTGTGCCTCACTGGGGGCCTTGCCTCGATTACGCCACGCTTACTACAACGGAAGTATCATCTCTAACAGGATACACGGCTGTTTCAGGCGGCAACGTTACCAACAATGGCGGGAGTACCGTAACTGAAAGAGGGATTTGCCTGGCAACTACTATCAATCCAGATATTTACGATATCACCTTCCCCGGCGGTAGCGGAACCGGCAGCTTCGCGACAGCTATTACAGGACTTTCCCCTGCCACTACCTACTACATAAGGGCTTATGCCACCAACTCATCGGGCACGGCCTATGGCAACGAGGTGCAGTTTTTAACATTGACCTTGCCAACAGTTACGACAACAGCAGTAACCTCTGTTACACCCTTCTCCGCTATTTCAGGGGGCAATGTAACCAATGACGGAGGTACTGCTGTTATTGCAAGGGGTATTTGCTACAGTATTACCATTAACCCGACTACAGCAAACAACTTTGTGGCGAGCGGTTCAGGTATCGGTGTTTTCACATCAACCCTGACAAACCTACTGCCTAATACCACCTATTACCTTCGGGCTTACGCGACCAACAGTGCTGGAACAGCTTACGGTGAAGAGGTTAGCTTTTCAACTCCGGCTTTCTCACCGGCCATTGGAATGAGTTTCGGTGGCGGCATCATCTTCTATCTTGATGGCACAGGGCTGCATGGTTTGATTTCTGCCACTGCTGACCAGGGTACAGCGGAATGGGGTTGCTACGGAACCTCAATTGTCGGCACTTCAACGGTTGTTGGCGCAGGACAAGCCAATACGACTGCCATTGTAAACGGGTGCAGCACGGCAGGCATTGCCGCCCGTATTTGCAACGATCTGGTACTGAATGGTTATGATGACTGGTTTTTACCATCGAAAGACGAACTGAACCTGATGTACGCGCAAAAGGCAGCAATCGGCGGATTTGGAGACAATTACTACTGGAGTTCTTCGGAGACCAGCTCGAACTCCGCCTGGCACCAGAACTTCTACAATGGCCTCCAGAACAACTTCTTCGATAAGAACAACGACGGCATCTATGTGCGTGCTGTTCGGGCTTTTTAACAATTTAACAATTTAACCATTTATTTTTCAGGAAGATACCGCTAAGCGGGCGAAAAATATTTTGAATGGCGCTGTACTACGAATTGCAGGTTTTCAAAGATGTTTATCAATTAGTACAAAAGATATTTTTGTTTACTCAGGAGTTTCCGAGGGAGTATAAATACACCCTTGGGCAGGATATGAAACGTGATGCGATTCAATTAGTTCGCAGTATATACCGCGCCAACAAGGCAAAAGACAAAGTTGTGTATCTCGAAGCATTTTTAGATGATTTTGAGCTGTTAAAATTAGAAATACGCCTGTGTGTCGATATGAAAATATTGACAATAAAAAAACATGCCGAATTGTCGCTGTTAATGGATGGTATCGGCAAACAAATTACAGGCTGGCGCAATGCCAACCTGTAAATGCCGGAATTCCGGCTGCCACGGTGGACGGGAGTGAGCGTGGTTTTGTTTAAAAGCGATAAAGGGACTGTTTGCAAAAGCAGTTAAAACCGGCGTAAAATCGGGCTGTTGCCACCGGGGCGGCAGGATGCGATGACACGCTGCAATAAATACGGGATACCTCGTATTTATATGAACACCTTTATAAACTGTCGTTGGCGGTTTGCTGGTGGCAAATACTGGAGTTCTTCGGAGAACAGCTCGAACAACGCCTGGAACCAGAACTTCAACAATGGCAACCAGAACAACAACAATAAGAACAACAACAACTATGTGCGTGCTGTTCGGGGTTTTAAACAAAATGCAATGGTGACACGGAGAGCCACGAAGAGGACTTAGAAGAACTACGGAATACGTGTGATAATTCTTCGTGTTTTCTTCGTGTTTCTTCGTGAAACAAAAAAAATGCAACTCTCCCTATTCGATACCCTGCCGGAAGAAACCAAGCCGGAAATTGAACTTTCGGAACTGTTCGAGGCCTATTACGACTGCCGTAAAACAAAACGCAACACCTTTAACGCACTTGCATTTGAGGTTGATTATGAAAGTAACCTGGTTTCGCTGTACCATGAAATAAACAGCGGATCATACAAACCCGGCAAATCCATTGCCTTCATCGTGAACAATCCGGTAACACGCGAGATATTTGCCGCCGATTTTCGCGACAGGGTAGTTCACCATCTTGTAATCAACAAGCTGAATCCCCTTTTCGAGGATCATTTTATTTACGACAGCTATGCATGCCGCCCCGGGAAAGGAACCCGTATGGGCATTCAGCGGGTTAATAAATTCATCAAACAATGTTCACACAATTATACCCGGGATTGTTACATCCTGAAACTTGATATCGAGGGATTTTTCATGCACATCAACAAGAATGTGTTATTTGGAAGGTTATACGAATTTACGCGGGAGCATTATCAAAATCGCGACCAGGAGTTGTTGATCGAACTTTGCCGGAAAACCATTTACAATAATTGTACAGGAAATTGCATCATCAAAGGCAAAAAGGGAAATTGGAAAGCCTTGCCTGCCTCAAAAAGTCTTTTCCACAGTCCCGAACATTGCGGTCTGCCCATCGGGAACCTCACCAGCCAGATATTTGCCAATTTCTACCTGAATACTTTCGACCATTTCATAAAGCACGAATTAGGCATCCGCTTTTACGGAAGATATGTTGATGATTTTGTGCTTATTCATCCCGAAAAGGAGTATCTGAAATCGCTTATCCCGGTATTAAGAAACTTTTTGCAGTCAGAGTTACAGCTATCTCTGCATCCGAAAAAGATATATCTGCAACACTACTCAAAAGGGGTGAAGTTTCTGGGTGCATACATTAAGCCAAACCGGATTTATATAGGCAACCGGACAAAAGGCAATTTTTACGATGCCATTGAACGACAAAATATAATAGCAAGGGACCATAAACCAACAAAGTCAGAGAAAGGGCAATTTCTGAGCAGTATGAATTCATATCTTGGTATTATGAAACATTACCGGACGTACAGGTTGCGAAAGAAGATTCTGTTCAAGCATTTATCGGTTTGGTGGTGGAACCATGTATACCTGAAGGGAGGAATAGCAAAGTTTTCGACAAAACGTTAAGGCGAGTAATGTGGGAACATGGCCTTGCCATTTTTTGAACTGTTTGGAACTTCCCTGCTATTGTCCTTTATTCTCACCCCACCCATATTTATCCTTGCAGAAAACCCCTGCAATGGGTATCATGAAACAAATTCTTGAAGATTGCTCCGTCAGGCGTGATGCATTAAAAGGCTCCTGGGAGTGTCCTTTCGATATCACCATCCGGGAGCAGGGAAAGACGCAGCGTTTTTCGCGATCGCACAAGACCGAGGAGATGGAGTCTTTCAACGAGCAAATCAAAGCCTGGAGTGAGAAGGTCAAAGGCGCATTGGGGCCATCCATTCGCAGTAAAAGCATCTCAGGTTCCAAACTTTCCAGAAGCATCCGCAGCACCTTTAAATATTCGCACGGGGAAATCTGCCGGTTTGGTTTCTCCTTTGCCTGGCATGGTATTTTCGATCATAAAGGTGTTGGCCGGGGATAAGACCTCGGTCAATTCTGCATCTTTTGTCGAACTATTGCCCGTGCAAAGCCCATGGAGATTATTGACATTTTATAAGCCCCTCAGGGGCCGGCTCTATCCACTGGTGTCCATAGAGATCAAATTTCTTTGTAGAATGACCGTAAAAATTTACGGATAGCTGCTTGAGCTGATTGCCAACCTGTGCCACTTGATGTATCGTCAGTCCATAAATATGCACAATGGCCTCAGCTTCACTCCCGGAATCAAGAAAGTCATTGAGTTTCTCAAGTCATCATTCGATGCAAGCATCACCGATGTCGAGAACAAAATCACCTTCTGACCTTGGGTCATTGCTGAATTTGGGTGTTCAGGCCTTTGGGCCTGAACACCCTTTTTTCATGGTCGTAAAGCAAAAGAAAAAATAGTGTCCTTTATTTTTCCTGATTCAGGAAGTAACATTGCCGGATGAACAACAAATTTATCCGGCTTTGGGATGTCCTGGAAGAGATGGACCGGGTGGACAGTGAAAACCGTCCGGTCAGATTCCAGATAAAGGTTGTTTCTGCCGACCGGAACCTTAATACCGGAGGAGAGGTTATAGAACTCAAAGGATGCTGCAAATGCACCAATGATAAAAACAAGCAAACCCCATCAGTGGCAAGGGGACCTGCCGGTAACCCGGGAGAAAAGATTAAAAAGGATCCCCTTCATTGGAACAATTCAACCCGGAACCTGCTTTTGGCCAATGGACAAAAACGCAAAGTGCATATCCGGTTAATCATCGAATTCAATAACCAGACAGTCTGCTACTGATGAAACAAAAGCTCATTCACGAAAACGGAATTACGTTCATGCCTGGCGCCAAAGCAGTGGCAACATCATATAATAACAAGGATGATGCAGCCACCGTAAAGGGGGTGATCCCGAAGGATTTTACCTCCTGGCCCTGGTCTCAGTGGGGAGATGATAATTTGTTCCCTCAGAATGTTCTGCGCGACCTGGAAAAGAATTCAATTGCCTTGCGTGCCTTGGAAAAGCGAAAAACGGTTCATTATGGCCGCGGAATACTTGCCTACCGTGATAAAGGGAAGGATAACCAGGGAGCCCCCATCCGGGAACTGGTCACCGATCCGGATGTCGTGCAGTTTTTAAGAATGAACCGTTTGAATTTCCAATGGATCGATTTGATCGGCAGTCTTGAAGTTTTTGCAAACGGTTGGATCGAATTTATCCTGAACAAGGCCAAGGACAAGATCAACAGGGTATTTGTCAAAGACCCGGCCTATTGCCGCAATGCCAGGATGGATCCTGCAAACCCGAACCGCATTCCGTATTTGTTCTATTCAGCCCAGTGGGATTATACGCCCACCGAAAGCGATGGGTCACTGGTCAAAATCCCGATGTTCGATCCTTATAAATATGACGGTAAACGCTACCAGGACCCGCAGTTCGTCTATCCTGTTTTTTACCGTTCCTTCAACAAATCCTATTACCATCTTTCGGTATGGAACGGCATCCGCGAGAGCGGATGGCTCAGCATTGCCAATAGGGTTCCGCAGCTCAAGCAGGCGATCATGCGTAACCAGATGACCATCAAATACCATCTGCAGATCCCCGATGATTACTTTACCAACCGGTACCCTTCACCGGATTACACCCGGGAGCAGCGCGATGCTGCCCGCACCAGAGTGCTGAAAGAAATGAACGATTTCCTCTCGGATGTCGAAAACTCAGGCAAGGCCTTTGTTTCCTTTACCTTCTTCAGCAAGTTCAAGAATGAGTACGTGGGCGGTTGGAAACTCGATGTGATTGATGACAAACTCAAAGACGATGCCTACCTGCCGGATTCCCAGGCTGCGAATTCCGAGATACTGTTTGCCATCGGGGTTGACCCTTGTCTGATCGGGTCAGGGATTCCGGGTGGAAGCCTGGGAGCAGGAAGCGGTTCCGATAAACGGGAAGCTTTCTGGCAACTCAATGCCGAGATGGGCATTTACCGGCAGATCAGCCTGGAACCGCTCTATTTCATCCGTGATTTCAATAAATGGTCCCCGGATATTGATTTCGACTATGTGACCGTCGATACCTCCCAAACCATGCAGGACCATCCGACAAAAATTGACAAACGAATTGATAAAAACATTGCATGAGAAGGCTCATTGACAATATTTCCCAGGTACTTGTTGCTGCTTCCATCAACGTGAGCAACACGATTGAGAACTGGTACCCGTACATTGAAGAGGCCCAGGAAACTTTTATCAGGCCGGTGCTTGGGAAGGATTTGTACGACCAATTGCAGGATACAGTCCTGTTATTAGCCGGTACTGAACAGAATAAGCCACCGATCGAGGTCAAAATGACCGATCTGCTGGAAAGAATCCGTAAGCCACTGGCTCTTTATGCGCTCTGGCTTGGCGCCGATGAATTTGGTGTGAGTGTTTCATCACAGGGAATCCAGGTCATTGAAACACCGACCCATAAGACCGCTCCCCAGTACCGGGTTCAAAATCTCAAAGAGAACTGGATACGAAGGGCAAACACGGCACTGGATATTGCCTTGAAATTCATCGAGGAAAATCTCGATGATTATCCAAATTATATTCATCAGGACAGCGATCTGTTCATCAGAACAACCCTTGAATACAACAGCGAGGTGGATATACGCGAGAGCAGACGGGTTTTCGTAACCCTAAAACCTATTATCCGCTCTGTTGAAAACAAATATATCCTCCCTACGCTTTCCCCGCAATTGTTCAATGAACTGAAGACAGCTCGCAGATCAGCCGATCCACTGGTTGTGGAGTACTCCCGACTTCTTGCCCTGATTCGACCCTCATTGGCTCACCTGGCTATGGCCAGGGCGTTGCAGGAGATCGCGATCGATTTTCTGGATTGGGGAATTTTCGACACGGCCGGCAACACCTTTGCCAACGTTTCTTCCAAACAGGCTTCCAACAAGGAAAGGATCGCTGTCATGTACGAAGCAAACCTCCGGGATGGGGAAGCCGAGCTGAAGGCGCTGCAGCAGTTCCTGGATGAAAATGCCAGTGAAACCATCTACCCGTCTTACTTTCATTCTTCCCGGTATGTCGGAATCGTCAAGGCCGAATCCAGAAATGAATTCATTAATAAATCCACAAACTCTTACTTCCTGGCATGAACCCTATCGACTTTATCCTTCAGGATGTCTTTGACATCATCAAGATCATCGCAATTCCGGTTATCGGGTTTTTCCTATACCAATTTTATGTAGGTGTCATTGCCCTGCGAAAATCAGTCGATAAGTTGATCGTCCAGATGCAGTGCCGGGAAACCTATTGTGCGGAAAAGCACAAAGAGATCGGCGAACACCTGTGCCGGCATGATACCGGGATCGATGAGATGAAAGTCACCCTGGGCGATCATGGTGAGCGTATTTCAAAAGTTGAAGGTAAACTCTCAAAATAAAACAAGTATGAAAGAACGGATTTTTAAAAATTGGAAAACGACCCTCACAGGCATTCTGATGCTGGCCGGCGGATTGGCATTGGTAGGTTTGGGCAAGGCAACCCTGACCGAATACGTGGTATTTTCCCCGGTTTGCTTTGCCCTGATCTTTGTCAAGGACCCTTCATTCAAACAGTAACATGGCAAAGATAATGGTGTTTGCTCCGAAGATCCTTCGATACGAAGGCGGGTTCGTCAATGATCCCAAGGACAAGGGAGGCGCAACAAACATGGGTGTTACCCTGGCAACCTGGCGACAGGTAGGATATGACAAGGACGGTGATGGCGACATTGACGCAGACGATATCAAGCTGCTTACCGCCAACGATGCTGTCTCAGTGCTGAAACTGAATTACTGGAACCGCTGGAATGCCGACCAGATCAATAACCAGAGTATCGCTGAGATCCTGGTTGACTGGGTCTGGGGCAGCGGCAAGTGGGGAATCGTCATTCCCCAGCGATTGCTTAAGGTGCCAGAGGACGGCATTGTTGGACCTGCAACACTTTACTCCGTCAATTCTGCCAATCAGCGCGGACTACACGCAGCAATTTTCCAGGCCAGGGGTCGGTTCATCCTTGATCTGGTAAAAAACCATCCGGAACAAAAAAAGTTCCTGGACGGATGGATGAACCGATTGAACAATTTTAAATTCATAGCATGATAAAACCGGGTCTTATGATCATGCTCCTGGTCGTTTCTATGACCGGGTGCATTTCTGAACAGCGCTGCCAGAAGCGCTATCCTCCTGCTGAAAAAAATGAAACATTTGTTCAGCACGATACTGTCACAACGGTGAAAGATTCCCTGATACCGCTGCCTGCTGACAGCGGACTGATCCGTGCTTTGCTTGAATGCCGGGAAGGGAAAGTGTTTATCCGTCAGATTGAAGATATCAGGCCAGGGAAAAGGGTGGTTCCTTTCATTGCTCTGAAGGATAATATCCTTACGGCAGGGGCAAAGGTTGACAGCAGTTCTGTCTACATTGCCTGGAAAGAAACCCATATCCGTGAATCCAAAGTTCAACTGAAGGTCATTGAAAAACCGGTTTACAAGGTCTCCGGGTTTCAGAATTTCCTGATCTGGTCCGGAGGGATAGCCTGGGTTATGCTCCTTTTACTCATTGCGTTTGCTTTGGTCAAGGCATACATCAAAAAGAAACTGCCGCTATGAACCAGGTCGAAATTGATGGGATGGCCTTCACTATGCCTTCTGAATGGAATGAGCTTACAAAGAAACAGGTGTTGTTTGTCAGCCGTATGTTCCAACAGCAACTTTCCATGGTGGATTTTAAGCTCAGGGCGCTTTTTGATTTTCTTCCGGTCAGGCTGAAAGTAATCAAACGCATCCATCCAGAAGATGTCCATTTCCTTTGTGAATCGCTTGATTTTCTGCTAAAAGAGGTTTCGCTGACCAGAAACCCTTTTCCCGAATTAGGAACCGGCCATCGAAGATACATTGGCCCGGCAGATGCAATGTTGAACTGCACCTTTGGGGAATTCACCGTGGCACATTCCCTGCTCGATTCTTTTGCAAAAACAAAGGAACAAAAGTATCTCGATGAACTGGTGGC
>JBBQUQ010000107.1:0-9830 GCA_038212325.1 Bacteroidales bacterium | reverse complement strand
TAGCGCTTGTAATCATCCTGCTTCCCCAACGACTTGGCCATCATGGCAATACACCAGTCGTCATAGGCATATTCCAACGTCTTCGACACAGATTCACCTTCGAGGTCGGCAGGGATGTAGCCCTTTTTTATATAATACTTCAAGCCGAGATGATCCTGCTCTGCACTGTGTTTCATCGCCTCGAATGCTTTTTCACCGTCAAAGCCCCGGATACCCTTCAGCCAGGCATCTGCAATCACCGGAACAGCATGGTACCCGATCATGCAGCCGGTTTCATTGCCGGAAAGTTCCCACACCGGCAGCATTCCACCCTCCTCGTACTGGCGGATGAAGGTGCTGACGAAATCTGTAACCCGCTTTGGCTCAATGATAGTGTATAGCGGATTGGCAGCACGATAGGTGTCCCATAGCGAGAAAACCGTGTAATAGTCAAATCCGGCGGCCGTGTGCACCTTCAGGTCGCGTCCGCGGTATTGGCCATCCACATCGCTGTATGTATTCGGCTGCAGCAGGGTATGGTAGAGGGCAGTATAAAACACCACCTGCTGTTCATAACTCCCGTGTTCGATCCGTATTTTTCCCAATGAGTTGTTCCACGCTGCCGAGGCCTTGCTGGCAATGGTATCAAAATCCCACCCGGGCATCTCAGCATCGAGATTTAGGTGCGCACCTTCAACGCTTACCCCCGAAATCCCCACCTTCACCAGCACCTGTTCACCGGCCCCCATGGAGAAGGTGAACAGGGCCTTGATGTTGTCGCCATTCACCTCCTTCAACGCTGAGGATAAATTGCCGCCCGACGACAGTACATATGAATTAAAGGGCCTGGAAAACTTTGCCACAAAATAGATCATCTGCCTGGGCGCCCATGCCTTGGAGATCCTGTAACCCTCGATTTTATCGGTACCGATAACCTTGATACCCGATTCGATAACCTTATCGCGATGCTTTAGATCAAATACGATATTTGACTGATCTGATGCATGATATGTATAACGATGAATGCCTGCTCTTGTGGTGACTGACAATTCGGCAGTCACCTTGTTTTTGAGGAGATTCACCTTGTAGTATCCCGGTGATGCAGTTTCATCTTTCTTGCTGAAAGGGGATGCATACCCATAACCATCGAGGTTCACCGGTCCTGCAACAGGCATGACAAGGATATCGGCATAATCGGAGCAGCCGGTCCCGCTCAGGTGGGTGTGACTGAATCCATATATCACCGAATCGGTGCCATGATAGGCTGAACAGCCGTCCCAGCCCTCAAGTCTCGTGTCGGGGCTCAGCTGTACCATGCCAAACGGAACGGTGGCCCCCGGAAATGTATGCCCGTGGCCACCGGTGCCGATAAATGGATTGACCAGACTTGTGAGGGGCTGCTGCGACTGAGCATGCAACCGGTAGGAAATGCCGGCCGCAACGAAGAGTAGTAGAATAAGGGCTTTTCGTGTCATTTTAATAGGTGTTGATCAGGCTCCTGACAATAATCAGGTCAACCATTTTCGGATTTTTTTTCGAAGTTGCGAATTGAACTTCCACCCATTCGCCCGGCATCATGTCAAAGTAATTATCAGAGAATTCTCCCCTGGCAGATGTGGAAAGATATACGTTTTTCACCAGTTTGTCGCAGGTGAGCCTGATATTGTATCCGGTTGGCGTTTCGGTGACCTTTTTATCAATCGATGGAACCGGCAGGTCAAGGTCTTTTGGCGGCACAAAATAGAGAATGTTTTTTGCCTGCCATGCCAGAAAGCCTGAGCCCTTGAGTGTGACCAGGAGAAGCAAACCGTTGGGGTTGAGATTGCCCGTCAACGCCGATTGCAGCGTATCATAATAAACCAGGGAGGAATGTTCCGGTATGTCGACGGTAAACACTTCGTCAGAATGGATGTTTCCGCTAAAATCCAGTACTTTAACAGTCATCACTGCTTGTTTGAGGTCAGGATCATCCGAAGAGATATACACTTTCACATGCCCATCTTCGGCGACCGGGGAGATCAGCACCTGGTCGTAAGCCGCCGGAAGGGCATACTGAAGTGCCTTCTTTTTGCCATAATAATCCCGTGATGACCATGACACCACTGGCCAGCAGTCGTTAAACTGCCAGTACATTGTTCCCATGCAGTAAGGCTTCGCCCTGCGGTGTGCCTCGATAGCCGAAATGATCCCCTTCGACTGCAGCAACTGGCTTACATAGATGTACGACTCAAAATCCTTTGGCTTTTTGTAATCCCGCAGCAGGTACTCATCAATGGTTTGGTAACCAGTCGGATGCTTCTGATGGGCTTTCATCACAGGTGATCCGAGTGTCCGGTCGGCGGGAGCGGTAAATTTTTTAATCGTCGAATAGTCAGGAAATCCCTGGAAACCATATTCCGTCATGAATCTGCCAACCTTTTTATTGTAATTCAGAAAAGGCTCTTTACCCCACCACACGCCCCAGTAATGGGAATCTCCTTCAGTAAGGCTTTCGGGATGGCCCCATCCGTGGAGCGGAGACGAGGGGATATAAGCCCGTGTCGTATCAAAACGCCTGACATTGTTTGGCAGGATAAGATTGAAAATTGTCCGGTAAGTCTTGTCAATCGCGGAGGAGTCTTCTGCACTATAGCCATATTGTTTCTGCCAGCCCCAGTTTTTCCAGCCCTCGTCAATTTCGTTGTTTCCGCACCACAACGCGAGACACGGATGACGCCGGAGCCGAACGATATTCTGAATGGCCTCGTCGCGCACATTGTCAAGAAAGGCTTTGTCGCCCGGATACATGGCACAGGCGAACATAAAGTCCTGCCAAACCATGATGCCATGCTCGTCGCATAAGTCGTAAAAAATATCATTCTCGTAAATGCCACCGCCCCACACCCTGAGCATGTTCATATGGGCGTCCTTTGCATCGATAATGAGCGCCCTGTAGGAAGAATCGGTTACCCGCGGCAGGAAATTATCCTGCGGGATGTAATTGGCTCCTTTTACAAATACCGGGATGCCATTGACTTTAAAATAAAAGGATTTGCCGGTTGAATCCTTATCCTGCACAAGTTCGATGGTACGCAGACCGATCTTCTGGCGGCCGGCGCCCGCCAGTTTGCCGTTAAAATAGACCTCGTAACCTAAATCGTACAAGGTTGGATTTCCCATTCCGTTGGGCCACCAGCGCCGGGGGTTGAAGATCGGGAAATCGCCCCTTACCACATTCGGGCCCTTGTTCAGTCCAACCGGGCGCCTCATGATCTCCGTGCTGTCGATGAACAGCCTGATCTCGGCAGAGTCGCCCAACTCTGAAAACATGGTGAATTGTGCCGCCATGTGAGCAACAGTATCGGTGAGCGTTTTCTGGATAAACTGCACCCCAAGAACATTTAGCGAGTTCCACTCACGGATATACAGGGGGCGCCATATGCCGCATGTTATGAACTTTGGCCCCCAGTCCCAGCCGAATTGATAGGCTGCCTTGCGGCATACCACCTTTTCGTCGCCGGGAAGTTTGGCAGCTAATTTGTTATACCGCGACTTGTTCTCCGGGTTTATGGCCGGGAATTGTATTCTCAGCGTGTTGGTGCCGATGTGCAGGAAACGCTTGATGTCGACATACCAGTCGCGAAACATGTTATCCGCAACAAGAATCAATGAATCGTTGAGATATACATTTGCATAGGTGTCAAGCCCGTTCGCAACCAGGTCGATATGACGCCATGCGAATTTATTTTCCTCATACTGAAATGTTTTCATGTATTCCCAGCCCACATCGCCAATCCACTGTAGCTTCGATTCATTATCTTTCATAAAGGGATCGGCGATCAGGTTATTTCTCATCAGATCGAGGTGAACCACACCGGGCACCTTCGCAGGAAACCATTCTTTCGTGCCTGCCCGGCGGAATTTCCATCCGCCATCAAGTTGAAAAGTGCTGTAATCCTGTGCCAGTAAAATTTTTGCAGTAATCAGAAAGAAGCCAAGGAATAACAATGAGAATCGACGGTTCATGGGAAATTAATTTTGCATGGCAAAATTATCATTTTCCTGCTTACCGTTCCGGGATATTTCCATACTTTAGCACGTTCATTGAAAAGAAATACCAATGCCTTTTCATTCAACCACTGCCTATGGACCTCATTAAGCTGACCCGGATTTTTTTTGAACTATACGGTAGTCCGGATAGCAAACCCCGCCTTTTTTTTGCTCCGGGACGAGTCAACCTGATCGGCGAGCACACCGACTATAATGGCGGGTTTGTGCTGCCATGTGCCATTCAATACGGCACTTACCTTCTTATCCGCCAATCAGATAACGGGATGGTTCGCTTATCGTCCTGCAATATGGATTTCAGGGCTGAGATTCCGGTAGAGGAGTTGTCGGCGAAAGTCAACAACCAATGGGTGAACTACCCGCTTGGCATCTTTGACCAGTTCAGGCAACTGAACATACCAGTCACTGGATTTGACATGCTTTACAGCGGCGATATTCCCCATGGCGCAGGATTATCCTCCTCTGCTTCCATCGAAATGGTGACCGCTTACGCACTCGCTGTCATGCTGAATGCCTCACAACTTGAAATGATCGACCTGGTCAAAATGTCAAAACGTGCGGAAAATGAATTCATAGGTCTCGGTTGCGGCATCATGGACATGTTTGCAATCGGCATGGGAAGGAGGGACCACGCCCTCTTTCTGAACTGCCTCACCCTGGATCACAAGCAGGTTCCACTGGAGCTGAACGGGTTCAAGCTCATCATCGGCAACACAAACAAACCGCGTTCACTTGCAGATTCAAAATACAATGAGCGGGTGGCAGAGTGCCAGCTTGCAGTTACCTACCTCAGCACCACACTGCCCATTTCGAAGCTCGGGGAGATCAGCTTCATGCAATTCTACAAAATACAGGAACAGATTCCCGATGAACTGATCCGCAAAAGGGCGCGGCATGTCATTTCGGAAAACCAGAGGGTGCTGAATTCCGTGGCAAGTTTGCTCAAAGGCGACCTCCTGCAGTTCGGTGCCCTGATGAATGCTTCGCACGAATCGTTGCGCGACAACTACGAAGTGACCGGAGCTGAACTGGACACGCTTGTTGAAGAGGCTCAGAAAATCAATGGGGTGGTGGGTGCCCGCATGACCGGTGCTGGTTTTGGCGGATGCACGGTGAATCTTGTGCGCGAGCGTGTTGTTGAGAAGTTTGTTGACCTGGCTGGTGCAGGATACCAGTCGAGGACCGGGCTGAAAGCCGATTTTTATATCGTTGAAGCCGCAGGCGGAACCCGTGAAATCAAATAGATGTCCTGAGTTTATTTTACCTCCTTGAACATTAAAATTTAATCCTACTCATCATGAGCCACAAAAAAGATAAAGCAAAGGACAAGAAAGACCATCCTAAAAACGGGGTTGATCAGGCAAGTGCAGATATTCTGATAGTCCCTGAAGACGAGGACAATGACAAGCTTTCGAAATCGGTATATGAAGACGAACTCGGCAAGATGCAGGTTGAACTTGTGCGCTTGCAGGAGTGGATCAAATACAAGGGGCTGCGGGTGGTAATTCTTTTCGAAGGTCGCGATGCTGCCGGAAAGGGAGGTGCCATCAAACGCATCACCGAAAGCCTCAACCCGCGTGTTTGCCGCGTGGTCGCGTTAGGCGTGCCCACTGAAAAGGAGAAGACGCAATGGTATTTTCAGCGATATGTTTCCCAACTGCCGGCTGCCGGTGAAATGGTCCTGTTCGACCGCAGCTGGTACAACAGGGCAGGAGTAGAGCGGGTGATGGGTTTTTGTACGGAGGCAGAGTACTGGGATTTCCTGCGCTCATGTCCCAATTTCGAAACGATGCTGATCCGTTCGGGCATCATCCTGATCAAATACTGGTTCTCGGTGAGCGATAAAGAACAGGAAAAAAGGTTTATCCAGCGGATCAACGACCCTACGCGCCGGTGGAAGATCAGCCCGATGGATGTTGAATCACGCACCAAATGGGTCGACTACTCAAGGGCCAAGGATGAGATGTTTTCCTATACCGATACCAAGCAGTCACCCTGGTATGTTGTTGAAGCCGACGACAAGCGCCGCGCCCGGCTTAACTGCATCAGCCACCTGCTGAGCCTGATCCCTGTGAGCGATGTGCCCAGAGAAACGATTATACTGCCCCCGTTGGAAAAGGATAAGGCCTATGTGCGGCCGCCAATGACCGAGCAAACATTCGTGCCGAAAAAATTCTGATTCCCAGCGTCACGTCTCACGTAAAATAAACTCCTCCAGATCAGAATACAATATCTCCTCAAATTCCACAAACTTGCTCTTTGGTACCTCAGCGAACAGGTAGATGGCCATGGGCAGTTTTGTGTAATCCATTTTCACATGATGCAATGGCCGGGAAAAATGGGCAATGAATTTTTCATAATCGAAACGGATTTTTGTCTTATCCAGGTGTTTGGGAATGTCAATACCAAACATGCCGTATAATTTGTCGTTGCGCGAAGCAAGAATGTTATTCCAATCAGGTTTCTTTTGGTGGAAGTAGTATTCGTAAGGATTGATGCCGTAAAAGTAATATTCAACATCGGCAACGCAGAAACCCATGAACCTCATTGGGTTGATCTCGATAGGAATAAATCTGCCATCGGCTCCCTGGCGCATTTCAAGGTGAAAAGGGAAATTACGCAAATCTCTTAGTTTGGCAATTTCTTCAAGGTAGTTTTCAATGTCATGGTGGTACGCCCGAATGATGTCGCCTGAAGTCATGTACAATCGGTCGCTCATATCCGATTTTGAACTGAACAGGTGTGTGAGTATGTTGAGAATGACCGGTTCGCCTTGCTCGTTGAAATAGGCGTCAATTGCGATTTCGGTGCCTTCGATGTACTGTTCGATGATGAATTCATCCAGGCTGACCACAACATCCGGAAACACGTTTCGCATCAGCGCCACCTCTTTCCTGATGCCTTCCAGGGCCAACGGCCAGTCTGATCGTGAGTGCACCGAATGAATCCCGATACTTGCAAACCCCCTCACCGGTTTAATGACAAATGGTATCCGGATGGCAGAAATATCAAGGTAATCAAGCTCCTTCAGGGTAAACTTTTTGTACCAGACACCAGGATTGAGTCCTGAGAAAATTTCACGGAGTTTGGATTTGTCCTTGAAGAAATTGACATTCTCTGTTACCAAAAGTTCCGGGCACCAGCGGTTCAGCAGTTCGGTCGAATTCTCTGAATTGCTATACAAAAGCGGGTATTTAGTGGTCTTAAGCGCCGAAAAAAACGCATTCTTGTCAACCAGGTTCATTTCACCGGCATGCTCCAGGCTTTTTGAAAATGGCGTCTCCAACACCGGGATCCGGAGGTTCACAACAGTTTGCTGAAGAAAATCAGAGACATAAGGTTTTTCGAGGATGATCATGATACATGATTGAGACGAAATCAAAAAACTGGTTTAATCACATCAAAAATACAATTCTATTTTTGATATCAGTTATCAGTCCGGCAGTCTGATTTCTTTTTTCAAGTTTCTCGATCGTTCAGGTAAACCATGGCCGAGGTGGTGGAATTCGCTGTTGCCCAACTCGGGATGCCGGTGAATATCATGCGGGGTTGAAACTCCATCAGCCGGTTGCGTTGTTGGACTTTTTGGGGGTAATAAACGGCCAGCATTACAACCACCCGGTACTTCTTTGCGAAATATTCAATTTGAGGCTTCATGTAACTGATATTCCCACCATTGCCATGAATCAACACAAGAGGGGCGCCTTTTCTGTAAGTTTCAAAGTATACCTCCATTCCCGACCTGTTCGGATACCCCATCCGTGATGACAATACCCTCCGATAGCATTCAACGCCGGATTTATACGTGAAATGAGAATACCCGGGTCATCGTATGTACAATATAGCCTGCGGGCGAACTGTGAATACCGGGAAAAATAAGTAATATAAAGCGTTTCAGTATCTATGAGAAATACCTTTTTTTAAACCAGATGGATACACTCACAAGGGCCAGAAGCACAGGAACTTCAACCAATGGCCCGATCACCGCGGCAAACGCTTCACCGGAGTTGATCCCAAAGATAGCAATAGCCACAGCAATGGCAAGTTCAAAATTATTGCTGGCTGCTGTAAAAGACAGGGTAGCTGATTGCTCGTAGGTAGCTCCTGCCTTTTTACTCATAAAGAATGAGAAAAAGAACATAAGCAGGAAATATATGGTAAGAGGAATGGCGATCTTGATAACATCGAAAGGCAGTTTTACGATGTACTCACCTTTTAAAGAGAACATCACAACAATTGTGAAGAGCAGCGCGATCAGTGTGATAGGGCTGATTCTGGGAACAAACTTTGTATGATACCATTCCCTACTCTTTACACGAATCATGATAAATCGCGTCAGAAAGCCTGCAATAAAGGGAATCCCAAGGTAAATGAAAACACTTTTGGCAATTTGGCCGATGGTGATATTTTCAACAACGGTGTTGGTCGGAACGCCGAACCACCCGGGTAATATTGCAATAAAGACATAAGCATAAACGGAGAAAAGCAATACCTGGAAAATGGAATTGAAAGCAACCAACCCGGCACAATATTCATTGTCACCTCTTGCAAGTTCGTTCCACACGATCACCATGGCAATACATCGGGCCAGCCCGATCATGATGATACCATACATGTAGGGCAGGTTAGAATTGTTCTCACCGGGGAAGAGTTTGAAGAAAACGATCGCCAGTGCAAACATTAAAACCGGTCCTATTACCCAGTTCTGCACCAGGGAAAGTCCAAGTATTTTGACATTGCGGAACACACCACCAAGTTCCTCGTATTTCACCTTTGCCAGTGGCGGATACATCATCAGGATAAGGCCGACTGCTATTGGTACATTGGTAGTTCCCGAATTGAACTGGTTCCAGAAATCTACAACCCCGGGGAACAGATAACCAGAGAATACGCCAATAAACATAGCGAGAAAAATCCAGAGGGTAAGGTACCGGTCTAAAAATTTCAATCGTGCTTTTGAAGGACTCATATTGAATCACGAATTAAAATGACGAACATGGTTATTACCTGCTGGCTCCGCAACACGAGGTCTCGTTCTCCTTTTTCGACTGATGGGCTATCTGGCCATATTTTTCTTTAACGATCTCTTTTATATCTTTTTTATGAATTTTCATATGATGGTTGATTTATTTGGGTTTACAATAGGTTGATAGTATTATTTTCTTTCTTTTGGCGTGATCATGCAAGGACAGGGTCCATGGAGCGTTGATCAAAAAAGTATTTCATAAACCAGAATAGAACTCTGTAAATGCTTGTTGAATCTGATCCCTGACTTTCCTATATAATTGGATTACGGTTGCTTCATCACCTTTTGCCGAAGCAGGGTCTTCAAATCCAATATGCAAGCGATGGCTTACCTTTCCAATGAAAACAGGACAGCTTTCCTTTGCATTGTCACAAACAGTGATCACATAATCAAATGGCTCCATAATGAGCTGATCAACAAGTTTAGGATGGTTCGATGAGATATCGATTCCTATTTCTTTCATTACTTTTATTGCATATGGATTTACCTGTTTTTCAGGGCGGGTTCCGGCCGAAAAAACCTCCAGTTTCGGATCAAATGATTTCAATATTCCTTCTGCCATCTGGCTGCGGCAGGAGTTTCCTGTGCACAATATCAATACTCTCATACAATGGGTTGCTTAATTAATTAGAAATTTTTCATTTAATTGAATTTTGTGATCAGTTAACAGGATAAATTTGTTTCTGCATAGATTTCTGCTAGGAATGCGGAGAATAGGTTATTGACCCGTTTTGCGAGGTCCTCATCGATGCAGTAATTAATTTTCAATCCATCAATT
>JBBQUQ010000106.1:0-9920 GCA_038212325.1 Bacteroidales bacterium | reverse complement strand
AAAGAACATCTATGATATGCTTCAATACAAATACGCCCCTTTTATCCGTAAAAAATCTGTAGTGCTCAAAACGGAAATTGAAAACATGCTGTCAGTTCAAAACAAGAAAGTTATAAGAATTTAGCTGCAAAATGGGTTAAAGTGATATCATCAACGACAAAATAATCATTCACAGAAGGATTTAACACGGTCCACCCTCCCATCAAATAGAGTTCAATCAAACCGGCCTCATTTTATTGCCATTGAGAAGCAAAATAAAGGACAGGTTACCTTGTGACGGACTTCTCAATGGCATCAACCGTATCAATGCTTTTGCGAATATCCTGGTAAACAATGTTTGAAGAAAGGGGCTTTGCAATCTGCCAAGCGGAGCATATCATCGGAAACCGCTGACGTTTTCATGTCGGTCAGGATATTTCGTAGGGTTCCCATCTGGGTTGCAACAGTGCTGGCGCCTCCTTGTATTTCCGCGCCAAGAGCAACATTGAGTTTGTCAATGGAATCGACAAACGGGAGGATGTCTTTTTGGGAAATACCAAGCTGACCGGCAACCACAGCCATTTCGCGAAGGTCGCTCCGCGATGTCCGGGTGTCGATCTTCCCCAGTTCGGTATTCAGTTTTTTTACTTTATCCACCGTCAGTTTGGTTGTTTTGCGAATATCGGCCAGCGAATCTTCCAATTTTGCATTACCCTTGATGATGCCAACTGCTGCAGCGCCCAGTCCGATGAGGCCTACCGTGATCATCTGAAGCACCTGCTGATACTTGTTTGCTTGGTCTGCAAGTTTTGAAAAAGCCCCTCCGGTCTGGTTTATCTCTCCCCTCAGGTCTTTTAATCTGCCATCTACTTTCTGAAACTCCTTTTCCTTTTCGCCAAAATCTTTGGAGTTTATATTCAGTTGGCGAAGTTCTGCATTCAGCTTTCTTGCTTCGGCTTCCAACTGTTTGAGCGTGGCATTGGCTTTTTCACCGTTAAAAATGACGGTGGCTGTTGAGGTTTCGTTGTTGGCAAATATTTCGCTCAGCTTCATCACCTCGGCATGAAAGGTCTTGGAATACCATTTCTTAGGCCGTCTTCGGTTGCCAAGCATTTTCCCGGAAAGTTTGCGTGAAATGACAGATTCTTTCACATCGCCGATCTTGACACCTCTGCCAACACCCATATCAACAAAGCGACTCGTAATACTCAAATAGCGAGGTGATTTTTAGCACATTTCCCTGTGCCGAAGCAAAAACATTGTATTTGAAGCTTTTGAAAAGAGCGCCGGAATTGCCCACCTTGTTGATGGCGAGCTTCTTTCTCCATTTGATAATGGTGATCTTAGCCCAAGCCTGGGCTATTTCACGTTCAGAAAGTTTGTTTTGGGAAGTTTGCATTGAGCAAAGAAAGGCTCACTAAAGGACAGAGGAAAGGACAATAATATTTTCCCCTTTATGTGTAAGCATTTATTTCTCTTGATTTTTGGTTTTTTATTCGTATATTTACCACTTATGTTCTTATAAAATCATGTAATAATTCCCTATAATGTTTGCACTTATGAAAAGAGTTTATTGCTCGTTAATTGACAAGGTCGATCAATGAGCGGATAGGAATCCTGTCCCTAATCCTTACCTTCAAGCAGGTGTAAAAAAAAACGAATGATTTAAAGACAATTGAAACCTATGATTATGAAATCAATATTTTCTAAAGTACTTCTGGCTGGAGTCATTGTGATAGCATTTATCGGGATTGCATTTACCAATGTTTATACAAATAGTGATGTCTCCGCAAAATCACCAAATATCCCTTTATTGAATTTGACAGTTAATGTAACACAGGATCCTGATATTTGCGGAGTAGCGTCACCCTGCACGCCTTATGTGGTTATTACAAAAGCCGGAGCACCAATTGCAACACCTCAAGCATATACAGGACCAGGAAATTACTATTTTACTGTCGCTCAAAACACTAGTGGGACTTTAGTCGCAGACGTTGTCAATAATTATCCCTCCGGAGGATGTACTTGCGTGTTAAATACAACACCAGCCTCGCAACCAGGTCCTCCTTATGGAACATTCTATGTGACAATTCCATAATGTAGTATGTCATCCCTTTTTTATCCATTGAGTGTTGCTCTTGAGCAAATTTTACGTTCATTATTCCTTTGGAGAAGTATTGGATGTAAATTTGTCAAGGGGCGATATTTTTTTATCCCTTCGTTTAAAATGATAATTAAGCAAATACGAAAATTTGCATTTATTTGTTTATTAATACTCATGAACAGCAATTTATTTTCTGAAGGAATAAAGCAAACAAGGCCAGATTCAACTTACAACCCAGTTCCTTTATATTTGACAAAAGGACTTTCTTATACTGAGCCTTTTGGAATTTATGCCGCTGATTCTAATCATTCTATTCACATTTCGATTAAGAATCTTTCCGAAAAGATTTGTTTTGGATTGAACTATCAGCTGGCAGTTCCTATACCCTTATATTGCCGAATAAAGCATAATGGATCAGTTGTTTTTGGTCCAATTACAATTCCCATAAATTCAGGTCAAGCCGGTTATATTAATAATTATAATCAAGCAATTATGGGACCTAATATTATTAATCCCGCTGGATATATTCCTCTTGTTTATACCCCGTTTGAAACAGGTGATTATATATTAGAATTTGATTTTTTAAACGCATTTAAAGAAGTTGGACTGTATGATTTCACAGTTGTCGATACTTCAATTGTCCCTAATCAAGCAAGAAATGGCCGGGTATGGTCAAAGGCTTGGACGTTCCATATTGGTTCAACGACTTCATTTATTCCTGGTTTCAATCCGTCACTGTCCGTTCTTTCAAATGATGGAATTGTTGATTCAATTAAATTCAACCAATTTCTAGCGATGTATCCTTTTCAACTATATCTCAATAGAAATGGTTGTAGTGAACCACCTGCCTCATTTTCCTTGAGCCGTAGATCGGTAATAGGTAAATCAAATTATCCGGAATTCAAAGTTTTTTTCAATAACCCTGATTCTGCTATCTTCCCTTCTGGAACAATTGGCTCAATTATACCACCATCTGCCACTTTTATTTCAAATTGTAGTGGGCTTTACTATATAATCTTCACTACGAATAAAGTTGGACTTGTCCAGGTTCATATTGATATAAATTCCTTGTCTGGCATACAATCAGAAGACGTAATTATTTTGGATTCCGTTAGAAATGGAATTGATACAATTACTTGGAATGGGTTAAATGGACTCGGCAATCAAGTGCCACCAAATAGTTTCTTTAACATTGAGATTTCATATTTAAACGGAGTAGTGAATTTCCCTATTTATAATGCCCCAGGGAATAATAATGGGTTTAAGGTCGGAGTCATTCGTCCTCTTATGCAAGCTCCTTTACAGTTCTGGAGTGACACATTGATACCAAATGGGCAATTTCAAGTTGATGGTTGTTTAAGTACCTTATTATCCGGTTGTCATGTTTGGCCAGGTACTCAACTCCCAACAACAGGTTTTGGCATCGGACGTACCTTAAATACTTGGTGGTATTCATCCACCCCTGATACGATTTTCAATGCATCGCTATCTTCAGTTATTGCCAACATAGATAGTATTGCTGGGCCTAAGGAAATTTGTTTCATTTCTGGGTTTCTATATGAATATTCGTTAATTCCAAACCCTTTAGTGGGAGCTACAGGGTTCAATTGGAAATTAGTGAATGGCGCAACAATTATTCAAAGTTGGAGTACGTCTTCAGGGATTTTAAATAATGTGACCTTTCCAGGACCAGGAAGTTATAAACTGATAGCAAGCGGCTTTAACAATTGTAATATTGGAGTATCAGACACATTATTTATAACAGTCACATCGCCTCTAACCACTAATATTGTAATTAATACAACTCAGTCAAATATCTGCTCGGGAACACAGGTGACTTTCACAGCCATTCCGACCAATCCGGGAACCTCTCCCGTTTACCAATGGAAGGTGAATGGAGCCGTTTCGGGCAGCAACAGCCCGGTGTTCGCGTATGCTCCGGCGAACGGCGACCAGGTTCAATGCGTGCTGACATCCTCGATGACGGTTTGCATCTCGAACAACCCCGCTGCATCAAACATAGTTGCCATGACGGTGAACCCGCTGCTGCCGGTCAGCGTTGCAGTCTCCGCTTCCGCCAATAACGTCTGTACCGGCACGACAGTTGCCTTCACGGCTGTTCCCGTCAACGGGGGTTCGGCACCCTTTTATCAATGGAAGGTGAACGGGATTCCCGCAGGCACCAACAGTCCCGTTTATTCTTACGTGCCGGCGAACAATGATGCAGTTGCCTGTACTCTTTCCTCGTCGGAGACATGCGCAACCGGCAATCCGGCGACTTCTCCTGCAGTGATCATGACGGTCAACCCTCAGCTCCCTGCAAGCGTTTCCATTGCCGCCTCTTCCAATCCGTTCTGCATGGGAACATCCGTTACATTTTCCGCCGCCGCCGTCAATGGCGGCCCGCTGGCTGTTTTCCAGTGGAAGGTAAACGGGACGAATGCAGGCGCCAACAGTTCGACCTACAACTATAACCCCGTTACAGGAGATGTGGTCACCTGCATCCTGACCTCTTCCCTGCAATGCGTTTCAGGCAGCCCTGCCTCTTCGAACCCCATCGTCATGACGGGCACTCCGGGATTGCCTGCTTCGGTTGCCATTGCGGCCAATCCAAACCCGTTCTGTCCGGGATCGCCGGTCACTTTTACGGCCGCTCCCGGCAACGGCGGTGCTTCCCCGGTCTTTCAATGGAAGGTGAACGGGGCTAATGCCGGGAGCAATTCTCTGATATTCATTTACAATCCCTCGGATCATGACAGCGTTCGCTGTGTGATGACCTCCAACCTGGCCTGCATATCGTCCAACCCCGCTGTCTCCAACAAGATCGTGCTGAGCGGATCCCTGGCTCCCCCGGTATCATTCTCCGCCTGCTTCGATACCCTGACAACGGTCAATGCCAAACCTTTCAAGCTGAAAGGCGGCCTTCCGTTGGGAGGCGCCTGGTCGGGTCCGGGGGTGAATGCCCTGACCGGATCATTCGATCCCGCTGTTGCCGGAACCGGGCTGAAGACGATCGCCTATTCCTACACCAATGTTTACCTGTGCAGCGCATCCAAAACAAAGACGATTGCCGTGCAACCGGTTCCTGCTTTCACCTGCGGCAACACCCTGACCGACATCCGCGACGGCAAGACCTACCCTACGGTGCAGATCGGCTCGCAGTGCTGGATGGCTGCCAACCTGAACAGGGGGACGCAAGTCGTATCTTCCCTGGTTCAAATGGACAACTGCACGGATGAAAAATATTGTTTCGGCAACGATCCCGCCAAATGCTCGAAATACAGCGGTCTCTACCAGTGGGATGAGATGATGCGTTACGACGACACTCCGGCTGCTCAGGGCATCTGTCCGCCTGCATGGCATATCCCCACGGACAACGACTGGACAACATTGTGCAATTTCTACAATGGTTATGGCTTTGCCGGAAAGCCGCTTCAGGATTCCGTCATCTCCGGGTTCAGGGCTTTGACCGGAGGTGTCTTTTACCTGAACTCAAGCTGGAGCTTTGCCGATTTTGCCGTCCTGTTCTGGACATCGACACCGTGGGGATCCTATAAAGCCCTTTCGCATGGAATGAATATTTACAATTACTCAGTTTCTTTATATCCGTCATCAAGAGCTAACGCATTACCAGTCAGATGTCTCCACGACTGAGACGTGATCAGTGTGCTATTATCCAATTATCTTCCTTAAACTCAAGATCAATCAAATCCTGAATCTTAAAGGAATACATCATCCCATAATCATTATCAAACACCGGCCCCAGCATTTCATAACTCACAGAATTGATATTAAACCCGGGAATGGCTTTCACTGCAATAAGTTCACATTCCATATAGTCATGCAGCATCCTGGCGATTATATCAGTTCCGATCTGCTTCATTTTGGAAAGAATCTGCACTTCACCGGAAAAATCATCAATCTGATTCAGATGCCCAATGATCAGAAACCCTCCATTGACAGAATCCAGGATGTTATCCATGTTTGAAGCTTCAAAGCTTCCGGAAAGGCTTGTCAGGATCAGAGCAGGATATTTTATAGATGACCGCAGGGCATCCAGCGGCTCATAGCTGTTAATATCGGTCATAGGATTCGATCTTGTGCATATACTCGTGATACTCTTTTGCCTTCTTGTTTAATCCGATCATCACATTGTAAAGATTTGAATTCATGATCGTTTCAAGGCTTTTATCATCGGTCTTTCCATCGGCAAGGGAGATGATCAGGGATGCCCAGCCGCTGTCTTCATTGCCGGAATCACCATGATCCTGATAAACATAAGGGTATAACCCAGGCAAGGAATTCAGTACCCCGGAAAAGAACAGGAATACGGAGTACTTTACAATGTAATCCAGTTTGGCAAATCTCCGCGACCTGCTTTTTAGGGTCCGGTTTGCATACTTTTTCCTGGGATCCTGGTTATCGGTGAAGTTTTTCCGGATAAACCAAAACCAATTCTTTGGACGGTACAAGACTGCCGCCAGTTCATCGAGATACTTTTGCTCCTTGGTTTTTGAAAAGGAATCGAGCAAGGAATGTGCCATCGTGAATTCTCCAAAGGTGCAGTTCATCATTGCATCTGATGGGCCAATGTATCTTCGGTGGCCGGTTCCTATTTCGGGCAAAGGGTTTCTGGTCAGGGAAACCTCCTTAAGCAGGAAATCAATGGATTCACAAAGTAAATGGACATCTTCGGGGTGAATTCGTTTGATTACTTTCGGCCTGACCGGAAGAAAATCAAAAAGCGCCCTGAGCTTAAAATCCACTATGGATATCTGTTGCTGAAACAGACGGCTGACAAACAACCCCTGCTGCTTTGTAAGCTCATTCCATTCGGAAGGCATTGAGAAGACCATCCCATCAATTTCAACCTGGTTCATAGCGGCAGTTTCTTTTTGATAAATGCCCTGATCAGAGCAAAACCAATGAGAATAAGAAGGATCGACCAGGCGATCCCTCCAGACCAGATCAAAAAATTCTGAAAGCCGGATACCTTGTAAACCGGATTTTCAATGACCTTCAGTTGTATTTTGGATTCCCGGATATGGGTTTCTTTCCAAGCAATGTAGACGGAGCTGCTGTCAACCTTTGCCCCTGCCGTAAGGATGTTATCCTTCAGAGCAATGAAAGGAACCACCTTCAGCAGGTGGATAACGCTTCTGGCAACGCTGCTCAGAAATGCACCCGGTCAAAGAAACGACCAAGAGCATGATCAGAAAACCCGGTTTTATCATGCGACGAATTTGAAATTGTTCAAACGGTTCATCCAGCCATTAAAGAATCTGAGCTGATCCGGATGATTTCTGACCAGTTCACTGATGAAAGATTTCCTCGCCTGAAAGATGGCGTCATGAAGCCCTCTCTGATTGGCGCTGTTCAAGGCAAACATCGTTGCATTCCCGACAATACCATCGTCAGGAACTTTCAATATCCGTTGCGGAATGACAATCCCCCACTTTCCGCTTCCCCAGACCCAATCAACTAGGATTTCTGCAATGCTTTGGTTGGTAATCTGATCAGCTTTCCACCGGTTCCAGTAGTTCAGTTTCAACACTGAGATAGCATCGTTGGCGGTGAGCATCTTGATGTCTTCAGCGTCAATGTCGCCATCACCGTCTTTGTCATATCCTACCTGTCGCCAGGTGGCCAGGGTCACACCCATGTTCGTCGCGCCTCCCTTGTCTTTGGGATCATTGACGAATCCGCCTTCGTATCGAAGGATCTTCGGGGCAAACACCATTATCTTTGCCATGTTACTATTTAAATGTTGGGTCCTTGACAAAAATCAGGGCAAAGCAAACGGGGACAAATACCACGTATTCGGTCAGGGTTGCCTTGCCCAAACCTACTAATGCCAATCCGCCTGCCAGCATGAGAACGCCGGCCAGGGTGGTTTTCCAATTCTTAAAGATTCTTTCTTTCATGTTTTTTATTTTGATAATTGGCCTTCAACTTTTGAAATCCGCTCACCATGATCACCCAGGGTGACTTTCATTTCATCGATCCCGGTATCATGCCGGCACAGGTGTTCGCCGATCTCTTTGTGTTTTTCGGTGCAGTAAGTCTCCCGGCACTGTATCTGGACAATCAACTTATCGACTGATTTTTTGAGGGCAATGACACCTATATAAAATTGGTATAGGAAAAACCCGATAACCGGAATTGCGATGATCTTGATGATGTCAAAGACATCCTGAAGGATAAAGTCGATTGGTTTCATGTGATAATAATTTTTTTTTAATGGTCACATGGAATGCCCAAAGCTGGTGTTGTGTCTCTGATCGAAACAAGTCGTTTGGGCAATTCATGCCAGGAAGTAAGAGTTAGTGGATTTATTGATGAATTCATTTCTGGATTCAGCTTTGACGATTCCGACATACCGGGAAGAATGAAAGTATGATGGGTAAAGGGTTTCACTGGCATTTTCATCAAGGAACTGCTGCAACGCCTTGAGCTCGGCTTCACCATCCCGGAGGTTTGCTTCATACATGACAGCGATCCTTTCCTTGTTGGAAGCCTGCTTGGAAGAGACGTTGGCAAAGGTGTTACCGGCCGTATCGAAGATTCCCCAATCCAGAAAATCTATGGCAATCTCCTGCAATGCCCTGGCCATTGCCAGGTGAGCCAATGCAGGGCGAATCAGGGCAAGAAGTCGGGAATACTCCACTCCCAGTGGATCGTCTGATCTGCGGGCAGTCTTCAGTTCATCGAACAACTGCGGGGAAAGCGTAGGGAGGAATTTCAGTGCAAGATCCAAAGCCGTGTTCGCCCTACGGATCCAGTTCTCTTTGAGATTTTGTACCCGGTATTGGGGAGCGGTCTTATGGGTCGTTGTTTCAATGACCTGGATACCCTGCGATGAAACGCTCACTCCAAATTCATCGGCACCAAGCCAGAGCGCATAAAGAGCCAGTGGCTTACGGATTCTTTCAAGTAGATCGGTCATTTTCACCTCGATCGGTGGCTTGTTCTGTTCAGTACCGGCTATTAACAGGACTGTATCCTGCAATTGATCGTACAAATCCTTCCCAAGCACCGGCCTGATAAAGGTTTCCTGGGCTTCTTCAATGTACGGGTACCAGTTCTCAATCGTGTTGCTCACGTTGATGGAAGCAGCAACAAGTACCTGGGAAATATTGTCAATGAGCCTTCTCATGCAATGTTTTTGAGCCATCCGCTCTCGCGAATGCCATTCCATACCGAAAGATGGTAATAGGATTTATTGAAGGAACGGTAAAAAACAGGATAGACAAACTGCGGGTACTGGTAGCGTTTACCGTCATATTTATAAGGATCGAACATCGGGATTTTGACAAGCGACCCATCGCTTTCGGTGGGAGTATAATCCCACTGGGCAGAATAGAACAAAAACGGAATGCGATTCGGATTTGCAGGGTCCATCCTGGCATTGCGACAATAGGCCGGGTCTTTGACAAAAACCCTGTTGATTTTGTCCTTGGCCTTGTTCAGGATAAATTCGATCTATATTAGCCTCAATTAAATGTTAGCACTTTTTAAGCTTAAATTTACCAACCTTATGGCAAAACGACCTAGAAAAAGTGCAAAGAAGAAAACCCAGTTAGTTCTGGAACTATTACGTGGCAAACCTATCGAAGAGGTGAGCCGTGAACACCAGGTCACCGTAGCTGACCTCACGCAGTGGCGTGAAGTTTTCTTGAAGCAAGGTGAAAAAGGATTTAAGAAGAGTCCCGAGAACAGCAAGATCAGTGAGTATGAGCGGGCCTTGGGCCGCTTGCAGATGGAACTGGAACTGTCTAAAAAAAAAGAGAACTTTTGGCAACAGATGCACGGGTATTCGTCAAAATGATGAAAGACC
>JBBQUQ010000105.1:0-10494 GCA_038212325.1 Bacteroidales bacterium | reverse complement strand
CACTCTTTCCCTACACGACGCTCTTCCGATCTCCTCTCTGCCGAGCAGGCCGACGGGGGGCTGGGGGTTGAGTTCTCTATTTGCGGTGCAAATGACAACATGCTGGTTGCTGTTTCGCAAACCAACGACCCCACGGGCAGTTGGCATAGGTATTCCTTCGATGTTGACGACATGCCCGACTATGAAAAAATCGGCATCTGGCAGGATGGATATTACATGGCTACCAACAACAGCAATGTTGGAAGAAAAGATATTTATGTCATGGAGCGGGCCAGGATGCTGGTCGGACAAACCGCACAGATGGTCGGCTTCGACAATCCCTGGAGGCCAACCACCATCGACGGGTTCATGTGTGTTCCGCCTGTCGATAACGACGGCGCTTTTGCCCCGGCAGGCAGCCCCGGCCTGTTCATCACGATGAACGACGATGCCATCGGCGGAGGAACAGACCAGCTTTGGATCTATGAACTCGCCGTTAACTGGATCACACCTGCTTCATCCGCCTTTACGCGGGTTCAGCAGCTAAGTGTTCCTGCCTTTACCAGCGATTTCGGCGCCAACTGGGACAACATCAAACAGCAGGGCACCACCCGTGAACTGGATGCCATTCCCCAAGTGATCATGAATGCCCCGCAATACCGGAATTTTGGTGCCTTCCAAACCCTCGTATGCTGTCATACAGTTGATGTAGACAATACCGACCATGCCGGCATCAGGTGGTATGAACTCCGCAAGACCACCGGTACCTGGTCGTTGCGCCAGTCGGGCACCTATGCACCCGACATCCACTCGCGGTGGATGGGCAGCATCCGGTTGAATGGACAGAATGAAATCGGGCTTGGGTATTCGATTTCCAGCACAACGCTTTACCCGGGCATCCGTTATACCGGCCAGTCGGCCACTGCTTATGGCGCCGGTGCCGGAACCCTTGATCTTGCCGAACAAACGGTCGTTACTGGTGCCTATGCTCAAACATCCTATAACCGCTGGGGCGACTATGCAGGAATCAGCATTGACCCGACCGACGATAAAACTTTCTGGTTTACCACCGAGTACATCGGCGCTTCCCAGGTTCGTAAAACCAGGATATTCTCATTCCAGGTCGGCTCCGCTCCTGCGCAGCCAGACCTGGTGACCCAGGGTCAATCCGTTTCACCCGCATCGGTTCAGGACGGGCAAACCACCACTGCTGCATGTACGGTGCTGAACCAGGGAGCCGCATCTGCCGGTGCGTCAAACCTTAAATACTACCTGTCCGCAAACAATACCTTCGGAACTGGTGATATCTTGCTTGCAACAGATGCTGTAACTGCCCTGAATGCCAGTGCAAGCGCTGCCGTGAGCGAAGTTGTAACCATCCCTGCAGGAACAGTCCCCGGAACCTATTACATTTTGTTTGTTGCCGATGCCGACGCCCAGGTTGCCGAGGTAAATGAGACAAACAACACCGGAAGCGCACAGTTAACAGTCACCTCCGCCGCAGGCTCTCCCGATCTGCTCGTTCAGAGCCCGGCAACGGCGCCCACCACCATTACTGCAGGACAAACGACCACGGCATCCTGCACGGTTCTTAACAGCGGACCCGGCGCTGCTGGTGCATCTTCCCTGAAATATTACCTTTCCGGCGACAATGCTTATGGCGCCGGTGATGTTTACCTCGCCACAGATGCTGTTGGCTCCCTTGCAGCAAATGGGACCTCGGCAGTAAGTGAAGTTCTCACCATCCCGTTAACCACAGGAGCAGGCAACTGGTACATCCTTTTTGTGGCCGATGCCGATGCCCAGATTGCCGAAAGCAATGAAGCCAACAACACCGGAAGTGTGGCGGTTATTGTGCAGGTGACCATCCAGGGTTGCAACAGTACCACGCAGTACCCGAGCACAACCCTTTCGCCAACCACAAACTGGAAATCGCAGAAATCCATTTATGCAGGTGAATACGCTGCATTTAACGTCGCATCAGGCGTAACGTATGTGTTCTCATACTGCTCGGCCGACGGGGCAACAGCTTCCTATAACTCCGAGCTGACCCTTCGCAACAAGGCGACAGATGCATTCATTGCCTATTCCAACGATGCCTGCGGAGACGATGCGAAGATTCAATGGACAGCAACCTTCACCGGCGTGGTTAAACTGGTCACCACCGTTTCGGGTTGCGGAACGAACACCATAAACACAACGCTCAGGTATAAGAAGCTGGCAAAAGAGGCCGAAACTGCAGAAGCAACGCCAGAAGATGAATACCTGGCCTATCCAAACCCAACCACGGGGAATATCTCGGTCGAAGCTTCCAGTGGCTTTGAAACAGTCAAGCAGATCACGGTCTACAGTATTTCCGGGAAAGTTGTAAGAACAATTGAACTTCCTGTAAAACCTGAGAACATCTATACCTTCGACCTTGGCGGTCAGCCTGCCGGTTATTATATTGTCAAGATTACCGGCGCTGACTTCACGAAGCAATTTAAAATTCTGCTGAACAGATAAACCAGGAAACGATTGTGCGAGTAAGCAGAGGAAAGGCTGTCTCTTCATCGGGACAGCCTTTTTCATATTAACTTACCTGATAACAGCAGGGCGCGCTCCCCGGTCGGTTCTTCCAGGTTGTTGCAACAAAACCTGAGCCTCTCAGGGGACTTGAACCCCCGACCTACTAATTACGAATCAGTTGCTCTACCAACTGAGCTAAAGAGGCAAAAAGTCGGGATGAGAAGACTCGAACTTCCGACCCCCGCGTCCCGAACGCGGTGCGCTAGCCAACTGCGCTACATCCCGATGAATTGGTAAAAATATGTCGTAAGAACTTTTTGTTGCTTTGCCGGAGTTGTTGCCCCCGGTAAAGGGCTGCAAATTTACGAATTATTTTTCTTAATAAGCAACAGCTATTTTAGTTAGCTTTGAGATGAATTTTTTATGTTCGCAATTCAAATTTATATGCTTCATTATAAGAATATTAACTGGTTGTTTTCCCTGTTGGCACTGCTACTGTTCCTGGCTGGATGCAAGGGGGGCCGTAAAGAACCTCAGGCGAATGCAGGATCAAAGGCCATGACCGTTGGCGGGCTTATTGTTCATCCGCGGGTGCTGGAGAACACCATCATGGCCACCGGCAATGTGATTGCCAATGAGGAGGCCGAGCTCCGCAGCGAAGTGCCCGGCCGGATTGTGGCGATCAATTTCGAAGAGGGCAGCCATGTGAACAAAGGCAGTTTGTTGCTGAAAACCGACGACCGGGAGTTGCAGGCCCAACTGAAAAAACTGCAGGTCGATGAAAAGCAGGCCAAAGATGACTTGTACCGCAAAGAGAAGCTGCTGGAATTAAAGGCCGTAAGCCAGGAGGAATACGACAAGGCATTCAATACCCTTGGCATCACCATGGCCCAGGTTGAACTGATCAGGACGCAGATCTCGAAAACGGAGATCTATGCGCCGTTCAGCGGGCAAATCGGTCTTCGGCAGGTTAGCCCGGGAGGATTTGTCTCCTCCTCCACCCTGGTGGCGCGCCTGCAGCAAACCAATCCGGTAAAGGTTGACTTTGCCATCCCGGAGAAATACCGTGGGAAGGTTCAAAAAGGAACCCTGATCAAATTCCGGGTGGAGGGCAGAGACAGCTCGTTCACCGGGCATATTTATGCCATTGAACCAAAAATAGACCTGGCAACCCGAAATGTCTCACTCAGGGCGTTATGCCCAAACCCTGCCGGGATTCTGATACCAGGCTCGTTTGCAAGGGTTGATATTGTGCTCGACAACATACCGGCTGCGTTGGTCATCCCCTCCGAGGCCATCATCCCCGTGATGAATGGCGAAAAAGTATTTGTTTGCCGGAACGGCAGAGCCGTCACCCAACTCATCCTTACCGGGATACGCACCGAACGTGAGGTAGAGGTGACCGAAGGGTTAAACCCCGGGGATACGCTGATCACAACCGGTTTGCTTCAGCTCCGCGAAGATGTTGCCGTTAAAATAAGGCTTCCCAAATGAACATCTCATCGGTAAGCATCAACCGCCCTGTTCTCGCAACAGTTATTTCATTGCTGATCGTGCTATTCGGCATCATCGGGTACACATTTTTAGGCATCCGGGAATTTCCAAGCGTCGACCCGCCGGTCGTCACGGTAACCACCAACTACACCGGGGCAAACGCCGATGTGATGGAGTCGCAGATCACCGAGCCGCTGGAAGAGTCGATCAACGGAATTGCCGGCATCCGGTCGCTTACCTCCATCAGCAGCGATGGCCGCAGCAACATCACGGTTGAGTTTGAGTTAGGGGTCGATATGGAAGCGGCCTCCAACGACGTCCGCGACAGGGTTTCCAGGGCCATCCGCAGCATTCCTCCCGACACCGATCCGCCCATTGTCACCAAATCAGACGCTGACGCAAACCCCATTTATGCGGTGACCCTGCAAAGCAATGCCCGCGACCTGATGGAGTTGTCGGACTTGGCGAACAACGTGTTCAAGGAGCGGCTGCAAACCATTCCCGGGGTGAGCGAGATCCGGATCTGGGGCGAGCGCAAATATTCCATCAAATTGCTGCTCGACCCTTCAAAACTGGCCAGCTACAACCTTACCCCCGGGGATGTGCGAAACGCCCTTACGCGCGAAAACATTGAACTTCCAACCGGCAGGATCGAAGGATACGGCACCGAACTGACCATCAGGACCAAGGGCCGGCTCACGACACCCGCAGAATTCAACGACATGATCATCGTGGAAAAAAACGGTACCGTGATCCGGATGCGTGACGTCGGCGTGGCGAAACTGCTCCCCGAAAACGAGCGCACCATCATGAAGGGCAATGGTGGCGTTCCCATGATCGGCGTTGGGATCACTCCCCAGCCGGGGGCAAACCAGATCGAAATCGCCGATGAAATTTACAAGCGGCTTGCGCAACTTAAAAGCGAAATTCCTGCCGATATCATCGTAGGCACCACCATCGACACCACCATCAGCATCCGCAAAGCCATTACAGAGGTGGAAGAGACCATCCTTATCGCCTTCATCCTGGTTTTACTCGTCATTTTCGCGTTTCTCCGCAGCTGGCGAACCACCCTGATCCCGATCATCGCCATCCCGATCTCCCTGGTCAGCGGATTTTTCATCATGTACATTGCCGGTTTTTCGATCAACATTCTCACATTGCTGGGCATCGTACTGGCCACCGGGCTCGTGGTGGATGATGCCATCGTGGTGCTTGAAAACATTTACCATAAGATTGAAAACGGGATGGACCCGATCGAAGCCGGCCACAGTGGTTCGAAGGAGATTTCCTTTGCCATTGTGTCTACGACCATCACGCTTGCCGCCGTATTTCTGCCCATCATATTCCTGCAGGGGTTAACCGGTCGCCTGTTCCGCGAATTCGGCGTGGTGGTGGCAGGCACCGTGCTGGTTTCGGCGCTTGTTTCGCTCACCCTCACCCCCATGATGAGTTCGCATATGCTGCGTAAACCAGTCCATCATAATGCGTTGTTCAGGTTTACCGAAAACCTGCTGAACCAACTCACCGATGCATACAACCGGTCACTCAGGTCATTCATCAGGTACCGATGGCTGGCTATCCTCATTATGGTGATTTCCATCGGGTTGATCGTTGGCATTGGGTCACTGATTCCCACTGAACTGGCGCCGATGGAGGACAAGAGCCGCATGCAGTTGATGTCGACCGCCCCCGAAGGAACCTCTTTTGAACTCATGGACCGGTATATGAACCAGATGATCGCGCTGGTAGATACCATCCCGGAAAGGGAGTCGATCCTTGGAATTACGGCACCCGGGTTCGGATCTTCGGCTTCGACAAATACCGGGTTTGTGCGGATTGCACTTACCCAGCCTGAAAACAGGACCAGGAGCCAGCAGGAGCTTGCCGATGAAATCGGGATGCTTGTTAAAAGATTCAATTTCGCCCGTAGTTTCGTGATTCAGGAGCAAACGATCGGGGGAGGGCGAAACGCCGGACTGCCTGTGCAATATGTCATCCTGGCCCCGGATTTTGACAAGCTGAAAAAATTTCTCCCGAAATTCATTGAGCAGGCCCAGGCCAGCCCCAAATTCCAGGTGGTCGACCTGAACCTGAAATTCAACAAGCCCGAACTTTCTGTCGAGATCGACCGCGACCGGGCTCGTTCACTCGGGATCAATGTGAAAGACATTGCCGAAACCCTTCAACTCTATTTCAGCGGGCAGCGTTACGGCTATTTCATCATGAACAGCAAGCAGTACCAGGTCATCGGCCAGGCCGACCGGTCGAACAGGGACAAGCCGCTCGACTTGAGCTCGATTTACATCCGCAACAACCGGAATGAACTTATTCAGCTTGATAACGTTGTACGGTTAAAGGAACAGAGCAACCCGCCCCAGTTATACCGCTATAACCGGTATGTTTCGGCAACGGTTTCGGCCCAAACGGCAAAGGGAGTCACCCTGGGCCAGGGAATCACCGAGATGCGTAAAATCGGGAAGGCAACGCTTGATGACACCTTCTCTTCAGCCCTGGCAGGGATCTCCAAGGAGTTTGAAGACAGTTCGGGAAGCTTGCTTTTTGCACTGCTGCTGGCACTGGTCCTTGTATTCCTGATCCTTTCAGCCCAATTTGAGAGCTTCATCGACCCGCTCATCATCATGTTCACCGTGCCGCTGGCACTGGCCGGGGCCATGATTTCGCTGTGGCTTTTCGGGCAAACCCTGAATATTTTCAGCGAAATCGGGGTCATCGTGCTGATCGGCATCGTGACCAAGAACGGGATTCTGATCGTTGAATTTGCCAACCAGCGGAAAACGCAGGGGTTGAACCAGCGTGAAGCGGTTATCGACGCCGCAACAAGGCGTTTGCGTCCCATCCTGATGACCAGCCTGGCCACTGCGCTGGGAGCACTGCCCATTGCCATGGCGCTGGGTGCGGCTTCCCGCAGTCGGGTCCCCATGGGAATTACCATCATCGGGGGGTTGATCTTTTCGCTGGTGCTTACGCTGTTTGTGATTCCGGCACTATATACCTATTTGTCGCGGACTGTTAAATCTAAAAGGGCTGCAGGATGAAAAAAATGCAACATGCAACATGCAACATGCAACATGCAAAACGGGCGGCGAATATGCAGTTTTCCCTATTATTTATGTTGTTATCCATAAATATTATTGCACAGGAAATAATTACATTGCCCCAGGCATTGCAGATGGGATTGAAGAACAATTACTCCATCCTTCTGCAACAAAATGATGCGCAGGTGGCCATAAACAACAATACCCTTGGAAATGCGGGATTTCTGCCTTCCCTGGATCTTAATGCCAGCCAGAACAACATCATCAGCACCACGCACCAGGAACAGTTCAGCGGAACGGTAAAAGATGTGTCAAATGGCAAAAGCAACTCATTGAACATTGGGGTGCAGATGAACTGGACCGTGTTCGACGGATTGAACATGTTCGTCAGCAGGAAGATGCTCGGCATTCTTGAAGACCTCGGTGAAAACGGAACGCGGATCGTTGTGGAAGGAACGGTTTCCGACATCTCACTCACCTTTTACAGCATCATCCAGTTGAAAAAGCTGGTACGGGTGGCACAGGATGCCGTCGACCTTTCGATGCAGCGAAAACGCATTGCAGCAGCCAAAGTGACCCTGGGTGCCGGCTCGCAGTTGATGCTGCTCCAATCGACGGTCGATCTCAATGCCGACAGTACCCGCCTGATCCGGCAATTGGTTCTGCTGGCCAATGCAAGGGCCGTTTTCAACCAATTGCTCAGCCGCGTACCTTCCACAGCCTTTGATATTCATGATCCGATTGAACTTGGTGCACCCGGCCCCTATGACAGCCTGCTTTCCGGCGCGCTTAAGCAGAATACACTGCTAACGGCAGCCCGGCTGAACCAGTACCTGGCCAGGCTTGGGGTAAAGCAGTCCCAATCGGACCGGTATCCGAGGGTTAACCTGACAGCCGGGTACAGTTACGGCACGCTGAACTCAGAAAGCGGTTTTCTTCAGTACAATCAAAGTTACGGTCCATCCTACGGTATCAACCTGACCTACAACCTTTTCAACGGTTTCAACGTGAACCGGGCGATTAAGAATGCGAAAGTCATGATGAATTCCGGTGAAATCGAGGTCCAGGATGCCGAACTGGCCCTGCAAACAAACCTTTATCAATCATACCAGGAGTTTACGGGCAACATGGAAATTGTCAAACTTCAACTGGCCAATGTTGAAGTGGCCCGTGAAAATGTGACCATCGCTTTTGAGAAATATAAAATTGGAAGCATCAACGACCTGGAGCTTCGTGAAATCCAGCAGAAGCAAATCGACGCTGAGTACCAGTTGATCCTGTCGCAGTTTGAGGCGAAAAAAGCGGAGGTGGAACTCAGGCGGCTGAGCGGAATGCTTCTCCGGTGACGCGTGACGCGTGACGCGTGACGGGTTGATACAAACAAAAAAAATGATCTGATGACCTACAACACAAGGATTATCCTGCTCACTGCTCTTTTTCTCATGATCACCCTAAGCGGGAACACCCAAAAAGCCTTCACCACCAGGCAGAAAACCGCTCAATGCGAAAAGATCAAAGCTGCCTGCCGGCATGCCTGGAACGGATATAAGAAATATGCCTCCGGCTATGATGCGCTGAAGCCAATCAGCCAGGAAGGACATAACTGGTACAGGGTCTCATTCCTGATGACCCCGGTAGACGCGTATGACACCTTTTACCTTCTGGGCATGAAAGAGGAGGCAAAAGAGGCAAAAGAGAGGATGGTTTCAGGCCTGGATTTCGATGTTGACCTGGAGGTGCAGCTCTTCGAAATCAACATCCGGCTGATGGGCGGACTGCTGTCGGCCTATGAACTGTCGGGCGACGAACGGCTGCTGATCCTTGCCAAAGACCTGGGAACCCGGTTGATGCCTGCATTCAACTCGCCAACCGGGATGCCTTACCGTTATGTAAACCTCAAAACCGGGAAAACCCGCGATTCGATCAGCAATCCGGCTGAAATCGGAACTTACCTGCTTGAATTCGGAAAGCTTACGCAATTTACCCATGATTCAATCTATTTCAGGACGGCGAAAAAAGCTGCCATGGAGGTATTCAGAAGGCGCAGCGACATCGACCTGGTGGGTACGACCATTGACGTGACCACCGGTGAATGGCGAAATACCGAAAGCCAGATCGGCGCACGGATCGATTCATATTACGAATACCTGTTCAAGGCCTGGCTGCTTTTCGGTGATAAGGACTGCCGGCAGGCATGGGAGATCCATAACAAAGCCATAAAAAAGTACTTGTTGACAGAGGTCCCGTCGGGATGGTATTTTACCCGAACGGACATGAAATCGGGCAAAGAGACCAATCCGTTGTATGGCGCGCTGGATGCATTTTATGCCGGAATCCTGGCGTTGTCGGGCGATATACCAACCGCCAAGAACATTCAGAAAGGCAACTTTTACATGTGGACCAAGTTTGGCATCGAGCCGGAGGAGTTCAACTTCAGGACTGACGAGGTGACCGATGCATCCTATCCCCTGCGCCCCGAGAACATTGAAAGCTGCTTCTATCTTTACCGCCGCACAAAAGACCCGCAGTATCTTCGGATGGGACAGCGCATGATCAACGACATCCTTGCAAAATGCAGATCCGGGGCAGGATATGCCGCAGTAAAAAACGTCGGAACCGGCGAACTGTCCGATTCCATGGAAAGCTTTTTCGTTGCCGAAACGCTGAAATATGCGTGGCTGCTTTTTGCACCGGAAAAAACGCTTGATATTTCCAGGTTCGTTTTCAATACGGAAGCCCATCCTTTGAAAATATGCGAATGACGAATATGCGAATCATGTTGACTTTGCTTTAAATAGTTCTGATACGTTCACTGATATAACATATGGAGATGTGGATGGAAATGGATTTCCAGATTTATTAGTCACGTCAAATATGGGTCAATTTTGGAGCGTACTGTATAATGATGGACATGGAAATGCGATCTTTCTCTGAGAACATTGCTTGACCTTTTCGCGGTAAGTAAACCCGATAAAAAGAAGTTGTCAGAACTATTCAAGAATACAAATAGCAACAATATTACAAGAATTGAATTTGATGCTTGATTTGAGCGAATTGCGAGCCGGAGTATATGTCACCCGCTCACTTCTTTACCAGTGTCGTTTATCCACGCGTCACGCGTCACGATTTTTTCCTACCTTTGCCCAATAATCCATCATTTTGACATTCCACGATTTTAATTTTGAGGCGCGGCTGATTGAAGGCATTGAAGCATTGGGGTACGAAAGCGCCACCCCCATCCAGGAGCAGGCGATTCCTGCCATTTTAGCCGGGAAAGACCTCATCGGGTCGGCCCAGACCGGCACCGGAAAAACGGCGGCATTCCTGCTACCGATCATCCAGAAAATCATTTCGGTTCCCCATGATGATGCCATCAAGGCGCTGGTGATCGTTCCCACCCGGGAACTGGCCCAGCAGATTGACCAGCACATGGAGGGGCTCTCCTATTTCACAC
>JBBQUQ010000104.1:0-10696 GCA_038212325.1 Bacteroidales bacterium | reverse complement strand
ACTGCTGATCTATTTCAACCGGCCGGGTGAGCTTCACTTCCTTGGCATGCCAGTCATATTGGTAGGCTATTTTGCATTCACATGGTTGAATGACACTGCGGCTTACCTGTTTGGGAAACAATTCGGGAAACACAAATTTTTTGAACGCATTTCACCGAAAAAAACCTGGGAGGGAACAATCGCAGGAGCAATTGTGGCTCTGGCTACAGCCGTTGGCTTTCATTTCCTGGTACCGGAAATGCCCCTCGCCGATTGGCTTGCACTGGCCTGTCTGGTGGTATTTTTCGGGACACATGGCGACCTGGTCGAGTCGTTGCTCAAACGCAGCCTTAACATCAAAGATTCAGGAACCATCCTTCCGGGTCATGGCGGCATTCTTGATCGCTTTGACACAATGCTCATTTCAGCGCCTTTCGTATTTTTGTACTTCTTTTTTCAACACCCTATCTGAAACCCATGACAATTCACCGAGAAGGATACAAGACCATCATCATTGCATTTCTGTTTGTTGCGGCGGTGTTGCTTCTGTTAAATGACATTCTGGTCGACCAGAACTGGTTTCATTACACCATGTACGCCCTGGGACTTTGGTTTTTCATCATGATCGTCCGCTTTTTCCGGTCGCCGATACGCGATGTCAATGGCGGCGATAGGGTAATCCTATGCCCTGCCGACGGAAAAGTTGTGGTCATTGAACGAACCATCGAACCGGAATATTTCAAGGATGAACGGATCCAGGTATCCATCTTCATGTCGGCGACAAACGTGCATGTTAACTGGTTCCCCGTTGGAGGGGAGATCGTTTACTACTACTATCATCCCGGAAAGCACATGGTCGCCTTCAACCCCAAAGCTTCTCTCGAAAATGAGCGTGCCACAACAGTCATACAAGACAAGCAACACAATAAAATCCTGGTCCGGCAGATTGCCGGTGCCATGGCACGACGCATTAAATGTTATCCGAAAGTTGGCGAGCCTGTGATCCAGGGAGATGAACTCGGGTTCATAAAGTTCGGCTCCCGGGTGGATCTTTTATTGCCGGTGAATACCGTACTTGATATCAAACTGGGACAAAAGGTTATCGGAAAACAAACCATCATCGGGCACCTGGTATAACCTCACTCCTCAAGTGCCCTTTTCATGAACAGATTGAATGGATGCATGGCTTTAAACGCCATGATCGCCACTTCATGAAGATGATCCGAGGTGACCATCTCGTCCCTCAGCGGATATGACAGGGTATAATGCTTGTATTTCAGCAGTTCAATGTCTGGAAAATCCTTCGGATAATCTCTCGGTGTCATTTTTCCCTTCTCATTTTCAGATAAACCTGTGGTGAACTTTTTCAGCTTCTTGTCACTCAGAATGGATTTGAATTCCGAAATGTTATAATAGATTTCGTTCCTGATTTTTTTCAACTGATCCGGTTCGGGCATGTAAACCCCCGCAGCAAGAAAAGAACCTCCGGGCTGAAGGTGAATATAGTAGCCGGGGCCAGGGCTTTTTCTGCCTGATCTCGAAATCCAGGCACCCATGTTGATTTTATAGGGCGACTTGTCCTTTGCAAACCGCACATCGCGGAATATACGGAACATACAATCCTTTGCTTCAGCGAATTTCACCGTGTCATCGAATTTCGCAAGGCCGGCGATAATGGAAATCACAAATGATTCAACGATCACTTTCACCTCGTCATATTGCTTTTTATTCTGATGGAACCATTCGCGGTTGTTGTTTTTCTCCAGTTGCGCCAGAAAATCCAGTACAAGCTTTTCCATAGGTCATTCTTTCACGCAAACTTACAAAATTACACCCTGAAAAAAAAAAGTTCATTACCTGTATCACCTTTTGCGTTTTTCCCGATTAAGCAGGTAAAAGGGAATTATGAAACACCTGATTACCATCTGCCTGCTGGTTCTGCTGATTAACCAGGAAGGATTTTCTGCCGGTGAACGCACATCAGCCGGCGGGCGGTCGCTTGCCATGGGAGGTACCTCGGTGGCTGTTTACGGCGCATGGTCCCTGTGCAACAACCAGGCGGGCGCAGCCTGGCTGAAAGGAGTGAGCGCAGGCATCAGCTTCGAAAACCCATTCATGCTAAAAGAACTCATGCATGAATACCTTGAAGTGGCCCTGCCGATGAAAGCAGGCACCATCGGCCTTGTCATGAAACGCTTTGGCAACGATCAGTATAGCGAACTCACAGCAGGCCTGTGCTTCGCCCGAAAATTCAGCAGGCACTTCTCCGCTGGCGTGCAGCTGGACTACCTCAGGATCCATGTTGCCGACGGCTATGGATCCAGGAATCTTGTATCCTGCGAAATCGGGCTGATGTACGCGGATGATAAACACATCACTATTGGGGTGCAATTGCTGAACCCGGTTCCTGTACGAATTACTGAATATCCGCCTGAGCAATTACCTTTCATTATCTGCACCGGGCTTTCCTACCGGTTTTCAGATGAATTTCTTATCTCAGTCGAAGCTGAGAAAGACCTGGAACATCCGCTTTCCTTAAGGGCCGGGGCCGAATACCATTTTGCCAAACCTGCATACGCCCGAATCGGCATTTCGGGCAGTCCCATGTCGTTCACCTTCGGGTTCGGACTTGAGTTTGGCCGTCTGAAACTTGATATGGCCTCAGGATATCACCAGGCGCTTGGCTTCAGCCCGGCAGGTTCCGTCATTTACTCTTTTAAATAAACAGGAGACGCCAAAATGAAAAACAACCTGCTGAAAGGCCTGACAATTTTCACCATCCTTGCATTTCCGGCATTTTCGCCTGCACAAAACGTAAAACAGGCAGGCACCTTCATGGTCCCCATCGGATTGCCACAACTTGACGATATGATCGAAAAAACGGCCGGGGCCCTTGAGGCAGACGAGGACTACTCGAGTCTGACCGAAGATTTTATCGAACTCGCCGAAAAGCCGGTCGACCTGAACGAAGCAGGAGAAGATGACCTGAACAAGGTTCCGTTTCTCTCCCCTGTGCAACGGACAAGACTGCTCGAGTACGTGGCAGCTTATGGCGAAGTGCTATCCGTTTACGAACTTCAATCAGTCCCGGGATTTGACTCTGCGCTGGTCCGGAAAATCTCTCCGTTTATCCTGATTAAACCCTCGTCGAAGACACCTGCTCCAACGCCGGGGAACCTGTTGAGGCTTGGCCGCCATACCCTTTTACTTCACTACGCCCAGGCATTCCCAACATCTGCTGGTTACATGGCTCCTGATTCTGCAAATGGGGCGGTCACAGATTCCTACTACCCGGGAGGTCCCCAGCGATATTACTTCCGTTATACGTATAATTGGCTCGACAAAATCAGGATCGGGCTGGCCGGTGAAAAAGATCCGGGTGAGCAGTTTTTCATGGGAGCCCAGTCGCGCGGGTTGGATTTTTATGCAGCCTACCTCGGGCTTAGCAACATCGGCATTTTGAAAAACCTTACCATCGGTAATTTCAGAGTTTCCTACGGACAGGGTCTGACGATTGGTTCAGGCGCTACGATCGGTTCCGTGCCGGGGTTTTCGGCCAACATCATGCAGGCTACCGGCATAAGGCCGGGCCTGGGAATGAGTGAAGGGTCCTACCTTCGAGGTCTGGCTGCCACAATCAGGGCAGGCCGCCTTGAATTCGGCGGGTTTGCCTCCTATCATCCACGCGATGCCACGATCAGCCGAATCGACAATGCTTCGCAGCTTACTGAAGAAATAAGTTCATTCAGCGAAACGGGCTATCACCGGACAAAGTTGGAACTGGCAAAAAAAAATGCCCTTACTGAACTGGCATGTGGTGGAACCATCAGCATCAGCATGGCCCCGAGCCAGCAATTTGGTTTTAAAACCGGCGTTACCGCCTTGTATTACAGGTATTCAGCAGCAGTGTTTCCAAAAATATATCCATACAGCCGGTATGCGTTTCATGGAAACCAAAACCTGAATGCCGGGCTTGATGTTCAAATCAGGTATCACGGCATTTACTTTTTCGGGGAAATAAGCAGAAGTGTTAACCGTGGAATGGCCTGGCTTGCAGGAACAACGTTAACGCCCGATCCCGCGGTTTGCATAACCCTGATATACAGAAATTACCAGGCCATGTTTCAGAACCTCTTCTCCAATGCGTTCGGGCAGAACAGCCTGAATGCCAACGAACGGGGGATCTATGCTGCAATCAATGCCGCTGTTCATCCAAAGTTAAGCCTGTCGGGATATGTCGATCTATTTACCTTCCCCTGGCTAAAATACCGGGTTGATGCACCGACCCGGGGCCAGGAATTCGGGCTGATGTTGGGATGGCAGCCTTCAGGGAGTGTGAAGGTGCTCATTTCAGGTTATCAGAAAAATATGCGAAGCAATGAATCAGCCTCAACCGATCAGATCATTCATAAGTTGTGTAGCAGCCTGGCAAGAAGTTACCGCACAGACCTGGAATGGCTTCCCCTCAATGGCATCCTGCTGAAAACACGTTTAGAAGTGAAGGAAACCGGCGAGTCATCAATGAAACGCCCGCTTGGTTATCTTGTTTACCAGGAGGCCAGGGTGAACGCCGTAAAATGGCTTGAGGAGGTAACGCTGCGCTATGCCTTATTTGATACACCTGGTTACGCTTCAAGGATCTACGTGTATGAACCTGAAGTGCTTTACGGCTACTCCGTTCCTGCCTACCAGGGTAAAGGAATGCGCACCTGCATCGTACTGAAATTCCGAATTTCAGGCAAGGTTGACTTTTGGCTTCGCGGCGGAATCACGTACTACACCGACAGGAAGGAAGTGGGAACCGGACATGATATGACGGAAGGAAACGTTCGGGAAGAACTCACCTGCCAGTTGTTGATCAGGCTTTAACGGCTGTTTATTTATGATGCGGGTTGCCTATTTTTTTCAGCCCTTCCATCCCGTGGATGTTCATGCCTTTTGAAAGTTTTGAAACCGTCGACAGGTCAATATTACCCGTCAGGCTCAGCACGGCCACCTCAGTTTTGTCTTTCATCAGCATCACCATTTCACTGATCTTTCCGGAGGCATCCTGCCTGGTGAGAAATTTAATATTTTGCCTGCCTTCATTGATGGTCATCAGCTCCTTGTAGGTATTTGACGGGAATGCGCCGGCAAATTCATTGTACACCGAAACAGCCTTAACGATTTTCGCGGAATCGAAGGAGAAAGTTAAAACCTTGAGGCCGGTAAGCTGTTCCATCATTTTTTTCATTTCGACCATGTTGGTATCTTTAACGTTTCCCTGGCCCATCTGCATCAGCATCTGGAACATCTCCCTGGTAATACTAACGTTGGTGAACCCTTCCTGGCTGGCGTATTTTTCAAACACCTTGTCGATCGGACTCTGTGCATTCATGAGGAGCGGGCTGATCATGAATGCGATGGCGATTAAACTTAACATCAGTTTTTTCATGGCTATTTTGATTTTATGGACTACTTCTTAATCAAGTCCGGGTTAATGATAATTGTTTGATAATGGTAGAATTTATTAAAGTGTTCCAGCTCCGTCATGGCTTTTTCAACGATGTCGATTTTTTCGAGCTCCTTGATGCCGTTATTCAGGTTTCCCGAAACCAGGAGCAGGGCAGCGCTGGCATCGGCATAGGCGATTTCAGCTTCAGGACTGCCTTGTAGTTTTGCTGTTGCATCAAATTGGTCAACCTGGAAAATAAAAAAAAGACCGATAATCAGCAAAACGCTTGCCGCCAGGCTGGTGAAGAACATGATCCTGCCACGGGCGGGATGCATCCGTACGACACGCGCACTGTCAACCTCGTTTGTGAGGCGGGCAGTCAGTTTCCGTTCAAAATGCGGATCTTTCAATTCGCCGCTTTGCTCATTCCTGAAATAGGTGAACATGGGCTGGTGCAACTTCAGATGATCAGGGATGTTATCTCCCCCGAAATACGCCCGAAGAACCTTCTCTTCCTGAAGGCTGGTATCTCCTCCATAGAATTTTTCGAGCAACGCTTCAATTCCGCTGGTATCCATATAATCCTGTATTGGTCAATAGTTCACGTATCCGTTTCCTGGCACGGGATAACGCCACACGAACCGCATTTTCATTCATGTCTGTAATTTCTGCGATTTCATTAAACTCATACCCTTCAATGTCACGGAGATGAACGATCATCTGCTGCTGTTCGGGCAACTGTTTGATCGCCTGGTGAATTCCATGAATGAGGTCGGAGTGGTCTGCTCGGGTTTCCTCCGGCAGGTTTTCAAGGAAACGGCTGTGATTATCCATATTCTCCATGGGGTAACGCCTTGTTTTGATTTTATCGAGACATAAGTTTTTTGTTGTGATCATGGCCAGTGCTTCAACACTCCTGTATTCATCAAGTTTATCCCGCCGGTTCCATAGCCGGATGAACGCTTCCTGCACGATATCTTCAGCTTCTTCAGTATGATCAAGCATCCGCCTGGCAAAACGGAACAATTTATTTTTAAGCGGGTAAACCTTTATTTGAAATTCCTCGAGGTTCATACGGACAGAGAGACGACAAACAGGAAGAAATATTACACCATTACAAAAAATAATGCAAAATTCTGTATTTGATCATGATGCTTGCACAATGTGCAAATTTGACTATTTTTGCAATATTCATCCCGGAAATCCAATAATTATTAACAAATAATTTACTCATTATGTTTAAAGGACATCCTAAAGGGCTCTTTGTGGCATTTTTTTCCAACATGGGCGAACGCTTTGGTTTTTACACCATGATGGCGATCCTTGTTCTCTTTCTTCAGGCCAGGTATGGTTTGTCGGAAGAAGACGCAGGAAGCTACTACAGCTGGTTTTATTTTGGCATCTATGCACTTGCCCTGGTTGGCGGCATTTTGGCTGATATTTCCAGGAAGTACAAAACAGTAATTCTTGCCGGTATCGTTGTGATGTTCCTTGGGTATATCATTATGGCCCTTCCCGGCAATCCACTGGCTATCACCTTGACAGGTTTATTCACCATTGCATTGGGCAATGGCTTGTTCAAAGGCAACTTACAGGCTGTTGTCGGACAACTTTACGACGATCCCAGGTACTCCAAAGTACGTGATTCAGCCTTTATGATCTTTTACATGGGGATTAATATCGGGGCTTTTTTTGCTCCCTTCGTTGCAACCGGAATACGTAACTGGTTCCTCAAAACCCAGGGATTTCTGCATGACGGAAGTCTGCCTGCCATGTGTCACGCATTCAAGAAAGGCACCCTGGAGGACACAACCAAATTCCAGGAATTGGCAGATAAGGTCAGTGGCCATGCAGTAACTGACCTGGGCACTTTTGCCCAGAGCTATGTCGATGCATTTGCCAGGGGATATAATTATGCTTTCGGGATCGCTGCCGGAGCCATGGTCATATCATTGCTTGTCTACATTGTTTTCAATAAACTGCTTCCAAGTGTTGAAAAAGTTAAAAAGGCAGATGATGCCGGAAAGCCGAAAGCCAATACAAACCTTGTGAGTTTCCTGCTGGGTGGCGGATTAATGATTACCACTTCCGTGATCTTTTACTTCCTCCTCAGGAATACTGTTAAGGATGCAGCCGCACTTGGTGCTGCCGTCGGCTTGTTTATCGGATTTATCGCCATCATGTTCCAGGTATCGACAAAGGAGGAAAGACCACGGGTAACCTCCCTGATCCTGGTTTTTATTGTTGTGATCTTCTTTTGGATGTCGTTCCATCAAAACGGGCTGACACTTACCTTCTTCGCCCGCGATTATACCGTGAAAGAGGTTGGCGCGTTTACAAATATTTTCTTCAACCTTGAGTCGATACTGGCCTTTATTGGCGCTGTTACCGGCCTGGTAATGCTGTTCAGGAAAAACACTACGCAACGGCTGATCGGTGGGGGCATGTTCGTTGTTTTAGGAGGCCTGACCTATTATTTCATTACCAAATCAAATGCCTTAAATCCCATTGCCCCGGAAGTATTTCAATCATTCAACCCGCTATTCATAGTATCCCTGACATTCCCGGTAATGGGCATATTTGCCTGGCTGAATAAAAAGAACCAGGAGCCATCAGCTCCGAAAAAGATCGGGATCGGAATGATCATTGCTGCAATCGGGTTTATGATCATCCTGGTTGCCTCATTGGGCCTCATATCGCCTCATGAACTGCAGTTTATTGACCCGTCTGGAATTACAAAATACAGCCCGGTGCCTGACACTTCCCGGGTGGCTCCTTACTGGCTTATCAGCAGCTACCTGATCCTGACCATCGCAGAGCTTTTCCTCAGCCCGATGGGCCTTTCGTTCGTGTCGAAGGTTGCTCCTCCACGGTTCCAGGGCCTTATGCAGGGAGGCTGGCTGCTGGCAACTGCCGTTGGGAATAAATTCCTTTTTGTGGGCAGTAAATTCTGGGGCGTGTTAGACCTCTGGCAATTGTGGTCGATCTTCATTGTTTGCTGCATTCTGTCGGCGCTGTTTATCTTTTCGATCATGAAAAGACTGGAAGCGGCTACCAAATGACGAATATGCGAATGACGAATATGCGAATATCGAATGTTGGAAAGCAGGCAATTTGCCTGGGGTCATTCCCGGCGCTTTAATTCTTACACCGAACACATCCGGACGACCTTTGGCGGAAGGATGCAAAAGGTGGTGGTAGATGCAGGGTTTACCTGTCCCAACCGTGATGGCACAAAAGGCGTTGGCGGCTGCACTTATTGCAACAACGATGCCTTCAATCCTTCCTATTGCAGTCCTGTTGAACCTATTCACAGCCAGATTGAAAAAGGCATCAGGTTTCACCTGGTGCGCTATCGCAAAGCGTCAAAGTACCTGGTTTACTTTCAGCCATACAGCAATACCTACGCGCCATTGTCCCGATTAAAGGAGCTCTACAGCCTGGCGCTTGAGTATCCCGATGTCGCAGGGCTTGTTATCGGTACTCGTCCTGATTGCATTGATGACGAAAAACTGGATTACCTGCAGGAGTTATCGAAGAAATATTACATCCAGGTTGAATATGGCGTGGAATCATGCTATGATAAAACCCTCGCCCGCATCAACAGGCAGCACGACTTCACCGTCGGTGAACAGGTGATTAAAAAGACACATGAACTGGGCATCAAAACAGGGGCCCATTTTATATTCGGCCTGCCTGGCGAATCAGTTGAAGAGATGCTTGCCTGCGCCGGGATCATATCAGGTTTGCCTCTGGATTCACTGAAATTCCATCAGTTACAAATCGTTAAAGGAACGAAAATGGAACATGAATTTGATGAAAACCCTTCAGATTTCCACCAATTCACCCTGGAGGAATACGTCGGGTTCATCGTCAGTTTAGTAGAAAGGCTTAACCCTTCGATCGTCATTGAGCGTTTTTCGGGGGAAGTGCCGCCTCAGCATTTGCATCATGTATCATGGCAACTTATAAGATACGATGCGGTATTGCGCCTTATTGAAAAGGAGTTCGAGCGACAGGATACGTGGCAGGGGAAGTATTATACGTGAATCGAAACGTTTGAGGCCATGATGGCCCTGGAAATGGAGGTCTGCAACAGCTTGATCACCTGTTCCGTTTCAGTGCCCGGAATTTTGAATTGTGTTATTTCATTGATCCTGCTGCGAAGTTTGATATATTGTATGTAGCTGCCAAAGTTTTTCCGAACCATTTTGCAATTGTTCATCACTACAAGCATCATGACTTCTTGATCCGTCAATACCCTGCCGGATATGACGCTCTCAGAGATATGCTCCTGCACATTTCGTTTTGCGTCTGCATTGAGCAGGGGAAACTTTGTCTGGTAAAATATCACCATCAGGCTGTACTCCTCCCGGCCAATCATCTTGTTCTGGATCAGCTGCTTCAGGATGGTTTTACGGAGAAGCAGCTTTTTATATATGATGCGTTGAATCCATGACCGCAGGCTTCGGGTTTTTTTTGATGATTTGATAAGATTCAGAACCCGGTCAAGCACCACATCATCAGTTGACTTGGCATTGACGACCACAACCTCATCGTTTGTAAAGCTCAAACGGCCCTTTTGATACAACTCGAAAAGAATGGCGCCGACGAGTCCGAACTTTATTTTATGTTCAGAGGAACCGAACCATCCCTTATCGTCCAGGGCAAGCAGGACGATCTTCTGAAGAAAGGCCAATTCTGTTATTATTTCTGCTTTATCCATCAATTAACACGGGAATTAAATCCGGCGATAAAAATAAGGAAAATTTTGCTCTTTAATCAATTAATTAAATGTTCCGCCAAGGTAAAGTTTGGTCTTTTCCATTTTAGGGTTGCCAAAAACCTCTTCCATGCTACCCTGCTCGATCACATCGCCCAGGTACATGAACACAACGTTGTCGGCGATCCGCTTTGCCTGGCGCAACACATGGGTAACCAGTACGATGGTATAATCGCTTTTCAGCCTGGCGAAGGTTTCTTCAATGAACTGGCTGGAGATGGGATCCAGTGCCGAGGTAGGCTCGTCGGCCAGGATGATTTCAGGATTGACAGCCAATCCGCGGGCCAGGCAGAGCCGCTGTTGCTGCCCGATTGAAAGTCGTGAAGCCGGCTCTCTCAGGCGACTTCTGATCTCATCCCACAGGTTCGCCTGCTGAAGATAGTGCATAACAAGCTTATGCGTCTCCCGGCGGCCCCTGATACCTCTGAGTTTCAGCGCATAAGCAATATTGTTGTAAATGGTCATCGGCAGTGGGTAAGGGCGCTGCGACAAAAGCCCCA
>JBBQUQ010000103.1:0-10784 GCA_038212325.1 Bacteroidales bacterium | reverse complement strand
TGTCGGCCTGCTCGTCATAGAGGATGATCGGGTCGCCGTCGTTGCAGGTTGCGCCTGTTACACCTCCGAAAAGCAGGTTGAGGTTTGTTGGGCCGGCCAGCAGGGTCCCGGTTTTCGAATAAATGGCATAAACTGAATTAATCGTTTGCATATAGTGGTTGGGCCCTGAAGTGCCATTGTCATCCGGAGGAAAGTAAGGGGAATTTTGCCCATCCCAGGATGCAATTGCAGCCTTCAGGGGAGATGTCAGCCCCATTTCTTTCTGCCATGCAGGGTCATTTCCCTTTGGCAGGGCTGTTGCAGCATAAGGATACTGACGTTCCCGCATCTCTTCGTTACGGGGTTTCATCGCGTCAATTTCCATCTTCTCGTATTCATCAGCCGTCATTGCGGGAAGATCACGCAGCGGCTGGGATAGTCCGTGATAAACACCAATCCCCACGTACGAAGGGCTGACTGGCTTATCCTGGGCTGAAAGCACAGCATAACAGGTAATCAGGGCAAGAATTAACAGGGTAATTTTTTTCATGATGTTTAAGATTTGGTTAATACCGGGAGTTTATTACCACAAATATACACTCATTTTTTTATTTTTCTACAACTAACTGCTGTTATCTTTTTAACAGTCAGGTTATTCCTGTCTCAAGGCAGGAAGGAGAGCGGACTTCATTGCTTTTTTTGCAGGGAAATAAATCCAAAGAAGTCCATTGGCAAAAACGATGAGGAGAATTCCTGCTATAAAAAGCCACGGAACCGTAAATGCGGGAGTAATCAGCAATGGCAGGATGACCGGCAGGGATGATGCCAGGCCAAGCAACATGCCTGAGACAAGAATGAAGGTATGCTCTGCAAAAATCAGTTTGAAAATGAACCGCTTGCGAAATCCCAGGGCCATATACAAGGCCAGTTCCTGTTTTCGCTGTGCAATGTTCCGTAGAAGGACAATTCCAAGGCCGATGGTGCCGATGATGATACCCATTCCTCCCAGGATCATAAATACAGACAAATAGGTATTCTCCACCGCGTTGAATGATGCCAGGCGTGCAGAGGCGGGAGTGACCATCATGCCATAATCGCGAAAGAGTTCTTCAAGCCTGCCGGAAATCGCGTCGCATTGATTGGAAGGCCCGTCGATCAGCATGATGCGTGAACCTCCGACGGATGGATAAAACATTCGCAAAAGGCTGTCGGAAACCACGACATTCCCCTGGAATATGGAGTTGTCGAGTCCTCCCACCAGTATTATTTTCAATACCCCGCCGGATTCATCCTTGTAAAAGAGGGTATCCCCGACTGATTTGCGGAGACCATAGGTGATCACGGTCTGATCGGCAAACCCCGCGATCACGCCCGGCGACAGCATGGTAGAGAGGACTTGCCAAGGATGGGTTTCATCGACCGGAGCGTTGAGGCTGGCAAAGCTGAAGGCATTCATCCGGTCGAACAGGCCGGCCGGAACACCCAGCAGCCCCGGGGCCGACACTTGGTTGAGGTTCAGGCAACTGGCGTCATCGCCATCGAGGCGCTGCAATTGTGTGAACCGCACCTGCTGCAAAGCCTCCTCATCCTTAAGGCCGAAAGCAGCGGCGCCATGAACTGAGTTGAGGTCGTTCATCACAGGAATCGTGGACTCAGCCCACAAAAGAAATCCGCCTGTGCCGGAATTCCTGTCAGTTTCATTGCCGGAAAATGTTTTGCGGTTAGCACCGGTAATAATGATGGTGAAGGTACCCAGCGACAGCAAAGCCACAGCCGCGATCACCCGGCTGCGGTGCATAGCCAGGTTTCTGAGCATAAGCTGCAGACCTCCCGGAATATCTGTCGCGGTGGTGTTTGACCTGCCGGTCAGGTACAGGCTGAGGAGTGCCAATCCTCCGGGAATCAGCAATCCGCCTGCGATCAGGGATAATGAACTGTTCATTGCCCGGCCCTGTATAACTCCCAGGAAAAGCAAGGCCAGGGAACCACCGATTGTAGTCGCAGCAATGATCTGGTGAATAAGCCTGTTCGTTTTTCCGTATCCGGCATTGTGGATGCCATAGCTCCCTTTCACCAGCTCTGACAATGGTTTCCGCAGATATTTCCACATCATGCCAACCAGCACGGCAAGGGAGGCGATGCTTCCGGCCATGGCACCTGTGAGCAGGGTGGGCATATTGATCTTCATCACCAGCAGCGAAGTATTCACAGCATCCTGCCAAATGGTGTTTAATCCTGAAATGAGGAGGCGGTTATAGAGAATGCCGGTGAAAATTCCGATCACTGCCCCGGTCATCACAACGGCCACTGCTTCGCCGGCGAGGATCAGGAGGATATCCTTCTTTTTGAAGCCAATGGCCGACAAGATGCCGGTTTCTGAAATTCGCATCCGGGCCAGCATTGAAAAGAGCATTCCCGTCAACAGCAAAGCGCTGAGCAGGATGAAAAAACTCAGCCCGAGAAAGAGCCCGCCAAAATCAGTTGAATTGCTGGCCGCCTGCTGTCCCTCCATGTAAACAGGGTTGAAAGAGGGACCGCCATGGTTTTTTCCGAGTTCATACATCAGCGACTTCCCGATCTGCGGAAGGTCAGCCTTCATGGCCTCAAACCGAAAGGAGGTATACTTTCCGAAGCGGTTGCTCCACAATTGTTGTCCGGCGCCGATGGAAATAAATGCTTTCGGGGTTCCCTGGTAAGTCTTCCAGTAGGCTTCATCCTTGCCCCTGATTTTTTTCAGGTCGACCGGTGCGCCGGTCTCCCAGTCGCGGCAGTTGCCGGCGCGTGACATCCCGGGGAAATCGGGCATCAATGCCGGATCCGACAATCCGTTGTTCATCGCGATAACCGATTTGACTGCAAACCGGGCGCTGTCATCACGAAGCGACCGCATCGGGCCGACGAGGAAATACCGCAGCATGACCGAGTCGCCGGGTGCAACACCAAGATCCGTTGCCAGCCAGTCGTTGACGATAATTTCACGCATTCCGGGTGGCTGACCTTGAAACGATTCGCTGGCTGCCGTTACAAAAGAATATGGGGTTGATTTCGATGCAGAGGAGATCGAATTCACCAGGTAGGTGAGAAACGAACCGCACCCCGGAATGGCCGACATGACTGCCCGGGCAGTGGAATCATCGAAGAATATCCGGTCGGTGGTGATTTGATATTTTTCATAAACTGCCCTGGCGGGGTTCGTCGGCGGAAGCTTTCGGATGATCAGCCCCGCATCGGCCGGCTTCCGGTTCATCTTCAGGGTGCTGTCAAGGAAAGTGACCAATGATCCCCGGGCACCATCGTCAGCCGCCAGGAGCAAGTTGGCAAAACCTGGTATTTCAAGCACTGAAGCCATCTGTTTCAGGGAAAGGAAAATATTGTATGGAGCGGTTTGATTGCTTTTCAGGCTGAACCGCCCCAATTGTGCATCACCGGCGATGGCCGAAACCTTTACACGGATTGCGGCAGACGGCTCTTTCTCTGAAACAAACGGTGCATCCGACGGTGCTTTCACCTGCTTCTGAATCCTGAGCAGGAGGTCATCCCCCAGGTCAAGGTGTAACTTTTCGGCCACACTCCTGCTGATAATCGCTTCATCGGGTCCCGGTTCCGGCAGGGGTTCGTCGCTGAATTTCCCGAACCGGTCATCAATTCCGATCACCTGCACCTGGTTTATCCTGAGGTTTTTATCGCTGTTGATGGCGATGCCGCCGGCCTGAAGGGCAGGCGCCACAAGAACATCGGCTTGCTGAGCAAGCTCAAAGGCCAGTTCCTGCCTGAAAAACCGGTCATCCGAAGCCAACGTGTACCTTATTTTTCCCAGGCGGATGTCGGTAAGCCGCTGAAGGCTGAATCGAACCGAATCGCCTACCACAAGGGCTCCTGTTAAAACCGCAGTGCTCACCACAACACCTGCCAGTACGGCCAGGTATGGTTTGCGGTGAAACCAGAGATTTCGGAAGATCAGCCGGGTCCGGTTCATGGTTATGACATCAGGTTGAGTTTTCCGGAAGTCAGCCGGTAAATTTTTCCCATCCGGGAAGCCAGTTCCAACGAATGTGTTACCAATACGACAGCAAGGTCTTGTTCGCGGTTCAGTTCAACCAGGAGCTGACCGAGCCGGCCGGCATTCTCCGCATCCAGCGAGCCGGTAGGCTCATCGGCCAGCAGCAGGCGCGGCCGGTTTACCAGCGCCCTCACCAGGGCTGCACGCTGGCATTCGCCCACCGACATTTGCAGGGGCCGCTGATGGATCTGCTTTGTTAATCCAACCCGCTCGATCAGGTGAAAGGCATGTTCTTCCGTAATCTTTCGGGTATGTTTGTCTTTGACCGGTAATGCAGGAAGCAGCACATTTTCGATCAGGGTCAGTTGCGGCAACAGGTGGTGCAGTTGAAACACAAAGCCGATTAACCGGTTCCTGGTTTCGGCCAGGCGGTTTTCATCAAGCACCGCTGCGGGCTCCCCATCAAGGAATACCGCCCCCGACGATGGCTTATCGAGGGTTCCGAGGATGTTCAGCAGGGTGCTTTTCCCCGAGCCGGAGGGGCCGACAATGGCGATGGAATCCTTAAAGCCGATTGCGAGCGACACCTGGCTTAAGATTACATTGCGGATTCCTGAGCCCGGCTGCACATAGTGTTTTGAGATGTTCTTAAGTTCTGCAAGCATGGATTACCTGGTTACCTGTTCATACAATTCAACCATCTTCTTCGTGAGTTTTCTGCAATCGAATGATTCTTCCACCGATTTCCGTCCCTGTCGGCTCATCTGTTCAAGGGCTTCCCGGTCCGACAGCACGTCCGCCAGTTTTGATGCAAGCGCTTCCGGGGTGTTTGGATGATACAGGGCCCCGCCGCCTGTTGCATGGATGATCTCAGGAAAGGCCCCAAGGGCAGGCTGGACCAGCGGGACCCCCGAGGCCAGCGCCTCGACCTGGTATAGCCCGAAGGCCTCTCCTTTTAAAACCGGGACAGACAGTACCGTCAGGGATTTAAAAAAGCCATGCAGATCCGGGGGGGTGAAATTTTCCTGTATCTCAACATGCTGCAATAAATTTTCCTGTTTCAGTTTGTCAAGCTGTTGCAGCAGAAATGGGTGATCATCACCGGTCATGCCGCCGGTGACTTTCAGGTGCAGGCTATCGAACCGGGACTCTTTTTTCAGCCGGATAAAGGCGTCGACCAGAATTGCAAAGCCATTCTCTTCGCAGATCCTCGACAAGTAACCGATTGCAGGCGGGGATGATGCCGGAAGGGTACAGGTATAATTTTCCGGTTTTACCCCGATATGAACGACCTTCATCTTACCTGCAGGAATATTCATTTTTTCCTGCATGATGGCGGCAAACCAAGAGCTGACGGCAATGAATGCATCCACATCCCGGCTTTTTTCTGCCATTAGGGTCCAGATTTTTTCCCGCCACGATGCCTCCATGGCATCCACCCATACATCTTCATCCTGCAGCGAAAAAACCACGGGAACCTTCACCTCTTCCCTGATCTGCCTTGCCATTCCAAGCAACAGGGCGTTGGAAAAATGCACCACATCAGGTTTTTCATGGTTTTTAAGAAAATCGACCAGCCGGTCAAGTTCGTGGTGCTGGTAACCATCTTCTCCAAGCAGCATTGATTCTGTGAGTTGTTCCAACCCGTGGGCCCTGGTAGATCCCGATTTCCTGGCAGCGAGTTTCAGCATGGGTTTTGAATCGAACAGGTTCTCCATCCATCCCGGCATATGCCGGAATAACGGAAATTGCTGCTTGAGATAAATATTCACTGCACCATAAAATACCGGGACTTCTTCATTTGAGGTTTCTCCGTTCATGGTGAGCGGCAGGTACATCGGGAGGGTGATGGCGTCGTGCCCCAACTCCCGCAGGGAATTCACATAAGCGCTGTCGCGCAGGCAGTTGCCGCAGTAAAATGTGCCTCCAAAACCAGGTACAATATTGACAATTTTCATAATATCATTTACCAAATACATAAACTTTCCCATCCTGCGCTCCCACCACAACCATGTTCGAAGTAACCGCCGGCGTGCTGAAGATGGCGCTTCCGATCTCATACTTCCATATTACATTGCCCGTGTTGATATCCAGGATATAAAGTCTGCCATCGCCCGATGCGGCGATCACCAGCTTTCCGGCAATCACCGGCGAGGCATCCACTTTTCCAAGGGTTTTGACTTTCCAAACCAGTTTTCCTGTTACCACATCGAAACAATAGATATATTTGTTCTGGGAGCCGGTGACTACCTTCCCTGACCCTATGGCCGGGGAGGCAAGAAACGGCCCGCCGCCTTCGGTTTTCCAGAGAATCTTCTTATTGCGGAGGTCAAAACAGTAGAAGTCGCCATCGTAATTCCCAAAAAATGCTTTGTCGCCAAGGATCGCGGCCGATGCAGGAACATAGGTGCCGATGTCAATTCTGGCTGAGGCTTTTCCGTCTTGGGTATTAACCAGGTGCAGGAACCCGTCACATCCGCCAAAAACGGCAAGTTTTCCGGCGATGGCGGGCGCACCGTTGATAAAATTCCCTGATTCGTATTTCCACAGCCCTTTTCCCGTGGCCGCATCGATGCAATGGAGGTTGAAATCATAGCTGCCAACCAATATCCTGGCCTGCTTGCTTCCCGGCACGACGGTGAAATTTGCCGATCCCGAAATCTGTCCTTCCGTGGTGTATTTCCATTTTAAGGAGCCGGTTTTTGCATCCAGTGCAAAAAGTTCACCTTCCATCGAGCCGGCATAAAGGATGTTTCCAACGATCAGCGGAGGAGCCTCCACGGATGTTCCGGCATCGAATTTCCATTTCAGTTTGCCGGTGGAATCAATGGCATAAATAAGTCCATCGTTTGATCCGATATACATGATGCCATCCCGAATGACCGGTGATGACTTGATCGCATCACCGGTTTTAAAGGTCCAGAGGAGTTTTAATGGCGGATGAACGATGGCCGGGGTGGAACCTGTCAGTTGTGCATCCCCGCGAAAGGAGGGCCAGCAGTCGGAGCTTTTTACCTGGGCATGCAGGCTGGAAAAACCGAATAAGATGACGCTGAGAAAAACTGTTAACCTGAAGGTTGTAAGAATATACATATGATAAAAGTACGCATTATTGCGATGGGTCAGAGATAATTCGCCGATCTGACCACGCTGATTCTGGAATGATCGTTCTCGATCACAGTGACCTTGGGATGGCACCCGGGCCAGCCTACTCGATTATGCCTCGTACTATGTTATTCTTAAAGTTCCAGACTTAACTTGAGATGTCCGCCAAGACCTTCATAGATTATCCTCATAAGTGTCGAGAGCCTTATGTCGCTGGCATTATTTTCAATTCTGGAAATATACACCTGTTTCTAATTTACCCGTCATAATGAAACCTGCATTTTACGATTTGGATCTCATCGTCTTTAAAACGGTAAATCAGTCTATGTTCATTATCAATGCGTCGAGACCAGAACCTTTTATATTTAAATTTCAAAGGCTCCGGTTTCCCCATCCCTGAGAAAGGGGTTCTTGATATGTCTCTTAGCAAATCATTAATCTTAACGGCCAGCTTTGGATCATGTTTTTGCCAGTACAAATAGTCTTCCCACGACTCATCAACAAAGGTATATTTCATAACTCACTCAGGTCTTTTTGAAACGATTTTCCACTTTTAAATTTTTCAATTGCAGTATCTAATCGTTTTTCATTGGCTTTTGAAGATAATTCATGTTGAGTGGCACTTAATGAATTGTATTCATCCAATGACATAATCACAACGCCACTATCTTTACCTCTGTTTATGATAAGGGTTTCAAAGTTTTCTGTTACCCGGTCAAAATACCTTTTAATATCTTTTCTGAAATCGGAAATGGTTGTTGTTAACATATTAATGTTGTTTTATGTACGTTGATGGGTACAAATATACGTACAAAAATTATTAAATTTACTAAAGTATTCACTATATTTTCATAATGGATAGTAACGCCTTGCCTTTGCATGTACGACGATGACCGTTAAATTAAAAGTCCCTCACGCAGCGGAGGGTAAAGCCGTAATCCTTGCCTATGTAGTCCATAAGGGCAAGGTCATACTGGAACCTCAGGTTATAGCCATAGATAGCGTTGTATTGCATACTGCTCCAATAATAGCCATAAGAGCCGCGTTGCAATAATGAACCACTGCCATTGCTCAGTGCCCCGGCGACGTGGAGTTTTAACGCAGAATTATAAGGGCCATTCCAGTTTGTCCAGTCGCCGCCTGCCTTTGCGTTATTCCATTCGGTAGAGGTTGGAATACGCCAGGCAGGGCCAAGTTCCAGGGTACAGGGTTCTTGGCCAGAAGACCAATTCAAGTTTTCACTTATGCTGGTTATCCGGTAGCATCGGTAGGACCCGTTGCCTGCTGACTTGCTCCCAGATTTCGGGTAATCCAGCATTTGACAGGCTCTCCGGGAATATTGTTAACAGTACCATACGTTACCGTTTTGTCAACCGGGGCTATGCCACCTGAAGATAAATGAGTAATGTTGAATGCGATGCCGCATGAAAATGGCGGAGTAATTGTTCCTGCCCCGTAGGCTAATTCCTTCCATACCCCGGCAACTGCAACATAAATATACATTTTCCCATTGGTTGTACAAAATACCTGTAACCCATCCGCCGGATTTAGAATTAATGCAAGCTCTGCCGCTGTCATCCGGGGCAACAAAGCTCCTTTTGTGGTCGATTTTACATCAAGCATCGCCGAACTGTTGGGGGTTGTGCCATCAGCGTTTATGGCTACCTGCGAATAAACACATAAATTTAGCAATGTGGATAACACAATTGCTGTCGTCAAAAAAAGTTGTTTCATAGTTAAAATTTTAATTGTCAAACATAGGATTACTTTTCTATGGTCGGATTGAATGCTTTTTTATTGTTTTTCAGCTTGAATTATACTCAAAACGGGATAAAAAGGTACATTTTACCATGTTGTGCTAACGATTAATATTTACGGCTTGAGTTCTGCTTCGTATTTTTCAATCCATTCTTTTGCACTCATTTTTTTCATTAATTCACCAATGAGTTTATAGGGAATCTCATCCAACTTTTTAAAGCGGACACAACTTTTTCCCATATCCAGTTTTTGCTTACTGTGCTTGGGATATTCGGTTACGAACCATTTTAATAATATGGGATCGGAATAGATACCCATGTGGTAAAAATTAATAGAATTTTTTTGCGAAGCAATTCCCGCGAATGGGAGCGGCTCGCTTGGCTTACAATGGTAGCCCGCAGGGTAAAGTGTATGCGGAATAACATAACCCAATCCACCATAACTAATGGCTGCTTCAAAACCTTTGGGCAGGTTTTTTACAATGACATCGTGTAGTTTGTTAAAAGGTTCTGCCCTGTCCTCAGGAAGGTTGCTCAGAATATCTGTAACTGTTTTTCCGGTTGCTTTCATATATTATTGATGTTTGGTTTTTTTTCGATGGCTTGGTCGGGTAACAGAATTGCGTCCGTCTGTCCGCTGCAATTGGTTTTAACGTTTTGCGACTTGGCGAAGGGCGGGACGGTGCATTTTGTCATTGCAGTTGTTTTTTATTTGAAAGAACAAAGTTGTCAAAAGATGTTGGCTCTTGTCCCGTAATGCTTTTTACCCATTCAGTTGTCTTTGGTGTTTTTTGAAATCTTGGAAAATAATGTAACATAATTAGCACTAAAATTAGCATTGCCGGCATATTTTCTCTTCGTTTATTCCAAAAGAATTGTAACAAATCAGGTGAAATAAATTTTATGGTCTTTCCAATTCCTTTACCGATTTTTTCAGCCATTTCAGTAAATGTCAAGGTTTCGTTATTGGTTAGTTCATAACTTTTATTGAAATGGTTTTGTGGTTCGGTTAAAATTTTTGCGGTTACAGCACCAATGTCATTAACATCGATTAAAGTAAACTTTGCTTGTCCTGCAGGCAAATAAATTCTTTGATTATTTACCAAGTCGTTTCGTAAAGTTGTTGTGAAATTTTGCATAAAATAGGCAGGTCGCATGAAGGTATACGGAATTTTACTCTCTACGATTAGTTTTTCAATTTTATGGTGAGGGATAATTTTGCTGTTTTCAACACCTTGAACAGATAGAAACACAATATGTTTTACCGAAGATTCCTTTGCTATTTCAATTAGTGGTGCAAAATATTTATTAACGTCTGAAATTTGTGGTGGTCGAAGCAAAAAAAGCAGGTCAATATTTTGTACGGCCGGAACAAACGTCTCGCTATTGGTAAAGTCAAATTTGATATTCCTGATGTTGAAATTTGCCAGTTTCTCATTGCCAAACGCTGTGTCTCTTACGCCTGCATATATCTCTAATTGATGGTCAAGTTTTTTTAAAGCTGATAATACTTCAATTCCAACATTTCCTGTCGCCCCTGTAATTAAAACTTTTATCATACTTTTAATGTCTGAATATTTTTACTGTTGGTGTCTTTTATACTCAAAACGTGATAAAAAGGTACATTTTACCGTGTAGTGCTAACGATCAATATTTACCTGTTTATTCCGGTGATACTGACCCCCCATTCCGGCGATATTGACCCCCCCTCTAACAGAAGTAGTTTTTTAACATGTGTCGTGCATTTGGATTTACAATAATAGAGATTTTTTTGCAGGTCATTTTCATAAGGTTTCTTTTATTTTTATTTTCATGACTGAAGATTTTTTGTTTGATGTTATGTTAATTGGGAAATAACCATGCCAGGGAATATTGTGCGGTGGGTATCCGCCCCACTAACCCCAATGTCGGTTCTTTCGCTGAAAGCCTACTTCACATGCGCG
>JBBQUQ010000102.1:0-11109 GCA_038212325.1 Bacteroidales bacterium | reverse complement strand
CCCGCCCGTATCAGCCTTTACCTTCGATACGGTTTGCCAGGGCTCGTTGACCCATTTCACAGATCAGTCGACCACCACTATGGGCACCATCATCGGCTGGGACTGGGACTTCGGAGATGGCCAGACGCATTCCAATGTGCCCAATCCGACGCATCTTTACTCCGCCGCCGGTTCGTTCAACGTGACGCTTAAGGTTACGAACTCGGGTTTTTGTACCCATACAAAAACAAGTGTGGTGCACATCAATCCGCCGCCCATGGCTCTTTTTGTCAGCAGCAGTTTAAATTGCAGCGGATCGGTTGTGTCATTTATTGACCAGTCCACCGCCACGCACGGATATATCCTGCAATGGCACTGGGATTTTGGCGACGGGCAGGATACCACGGTCAATCTCCCTGCTATTTCACCAGTCAATCATATTTACGCTACGGGTGGCAATTACACGGTGACGCTTACCGTAAAAACATCCGACAGCTGCACCGCAAGCGTATCCAACCCGGTAACGGTGTACAACCAGCCGCTGGCTAATTTCTCATTTTCTGCGGCCACGTGCCAGGGGGTGCCGCTGCAGTTTACCGACCTCTCGCAGCCCAATGGCAGCGGGGTGATCAGTTCGTGGAACTGGGATTTTGGTGATCCGCTTTCCGGTGTCAACAATCAATCGACCTTGGAGGATCCTGTTCATTCGTTCCAGGGCAGCGGGCCGTTTGAGGTTCGGCTGATCGTTAAAAACGAGTACCAGTGCTCCGATACGATGACCAAAACGGTGACCGTCAGCGCCAACCCGGTTGCCGGCTTCATCGCTGAAACTGTTTGCAAAGATTCGCTGACCCATTTTACCGATACCTCCCTGCCCGGGGGCGGCACCATCAGTTCATGGGCCTGGAACTTCGGCGATGGCACTGCCCCGGCAACGGAGCAAAACCCCACACACCTGTATGCAAACAGCGGAACTTATACGGTTATGCTGACCGTGGTTACGGCAACGGGCTGTCAGCACGACACTTCCCAACAGGTTGTCGTTAATGTTGCACCATATGCCAGTTTCACCACATCGGGTCATTGCACGGGAGCGCCTACCCGGTTCACCGACCTTTCGACCACCCCCTCGGGAACGGTATTCTCATGGGCATGGAACTTTGGCGATACGTTTACCTCAACGCTGCAAAATCCAACGCATCTCTATGCTACAGGCGGCGCCCATACGGTTACATTGACAGTGACCAATTCATCGGGCTGCAGCAACCGTACCTCCATGCCTGTTGTGCTGTTTCAGCCTCCGGAAGCTGATTTCAGCTATTTCAGCACCAATTGCCCCGCGGGCAAGGTCACCTTTGCCGACCACACCACAGCGGGCGGTGCGCCCGTAATTGCCTGGAACTGGGCACTTGCCCCGGGTGTGAACAACACATTGCCAAATCCGGTTTACACCTATCCAACAACAGGGGTGAACCAGCTGGTAACCCTGATCGTGCAGGATGGCAACGGGTGTTACGACACCATCAATTCAACGATTTACATTAACCCGGGATTTGCCTTCACTTTCAGCGCAACGTCAGCCTGCCTTGGAACTCCTACCCAATTCCATCCGGTGAACCTCGCCACGGGCGATACCCTGCATGAGCTTCAATGGACCTTCGGGGAATCACCTTCGGGGCTCGGCAATGTGTCGACACTGTATGAACCAACGCATACCTACGCATCGGCGCAGACCTTCGTTGTCAAATTGCGGGCGTATAACTCGGATAACTGCTACGACAGCGTCTTCCGCGAGGTCACCGTGTACCCGCTGCCGCTGGTTGATCTATCCTATGATGTCGGGATCCATTGTGATTCGCTCATTACCTTCAGCCAGCTCTCATCGGGCAATGGAGCCGCGCTTGACAGCCTGTACATGCAATTCGGGGATGGCACCGGCAGAATGCTCCTGCCTCCGTTGGCCGATACCATTGTCCACCGCTATGCGGGCTACGGCCTGTTTAACGCCATGGCCACAGCTTATAACGGCCGGGGATGCATTTCCAGCGATTCCGTCGTTGTAAACGTTGCCTGCATATCGGCATCATGTATCGCCCTCGACACCCTGGCGTGCCAGCAAACACGCGTGACGCTGCTTGACCAATCAACGCCGGTGAACCTGATCAAGTCGTGGAAATGGACATTTGGGGATGGCAAGCCCGATTTGGCATACAACATCTATCGGCCCCGGGTAACGCACACCTACGATTCTGCCGGGCCTTTTACGGTAAGCCTGGTAGTGACCGCCTTAAGCAACGGGGATTCGATTCCCGACACAACGCTGCTGAATATTGTTGTCAAGCCTACGCCGGTATCAGCCTTCAGTGTCGTACCTGTTTGCAACGGCGATACCTCCATGTTCGTGAACCTCTCCGACAGCAATGGGACGCAGATCATACTCACGCAGTGGAAGTTTGCTGATCAGGGAGCCTCGGGCCACGACACATCCACGGTGACAGATCCTGCTTACAGGTACATATCACCGGGAGCCCACATGGTGAGCCTTGTCACGGTGAATGAGCTGGGATGTTCCGATACGCTGCTGCAACAGTCAATGGTTTACCGGTTGCCTGAAGCAAAGTTCATTACGCCGATTGCCTGCGAGCGGTATGAGATGCCATTTCGTGATCAGTCGGTAAAGGGCGACACGGCGATAGCAGGGTGGATGTGGACCTTCAGCAATCCCGGGCAGCCGCTTGATACGCTCCTTGGGAAGAATGTAACCTATCGCTACGATACCACCGGCTCCTATTGGGTGGGCCACCGTGTGGAAGATTTGAACGGGTGCACGGATACTGCTTCGATCATTCTTGAAGTCAGGCCATCGCCGGTTGCTGCTTTTACAGTCACAGGCAACTTCGAAGAAATCCCTGGCCAGATCAAGCTTAACAGCAGCTCGTCCGACAGCATTGTCTCTTATTACTGGACGTTTGAGCCCGGGGAGCATTCAAAGGAGCAAGACCCGGTGCACAGGTATGCAGAAGACGGAAAGTTCAAGATCCAGCTGGTTGTGAAGGCTCGCGATGGCTGTTATGACACCACCTACCTGGATTATGAGTTCATGTTCGACAACCTGTATGTACCGAATGCCTTCTCGCCGACCAACCTGAGCCCCAACGTTGAACTCAGGAAGTTCACGCCCAAGGGCATGAATTTAACCGCCTACAACGTCATGATCTTCGACAAATGGGGCCACCTGCTCTGGGAATCAAATCTGCTGATAGACGGCCAGCCCGCTGAAGGTTGGGATGGCATGTTCAACGGCGAACTGCTTCCGCAGGATGTTTACATGTGGAAGATCACCGCCACATTTAAAAATGGCAAAGTCTGGGAAGGATCCGATGCCGGAACAGGGAATACTACGACCATGGGAACAGTGACTTTATTAAGATAATCAGGAGGAACGATGATAAAAAAGAACTTTATAATTTCTATGCTGTTCATGGTAGCCTTGGCTCCAACAATAACTTACGGGCAGGATCCGAACTATACCCAGTTCTCTAACAATCCTTTGTATTATAATCCGGCGTTTACGGGATTATATACAGGCATGAGTGCACGTTTTTCTTTTCGGGACCTTTGGCCTGCCTTGCCTTATGATTTTAAATCGTATCATTTTGACGCAGACTTAGGCGACAGGAGTTTGCCGGGGTCAGGAGGTGTTGGGATATTTGTCAATACCGACAATGCAGGGGTAGGGTTTATACAAAATCTTAATGTGGGGGTGTCGCTGGCTGTGAGAATTCCGTTTTCAGCCCTGTCAGTCGGCCAGATCGGGGTCAAAGCTTCATGGTTGCAGGAGAGCGTCAAATGGGATGATTTTGTATTTTCTGATGCCCTGAGCGCACGGTACGGAGATATATATACATCTGATTTTATTATCCCGGACCAGAATGTCGTCAATATGGCCGATTTTAGCATTGGCGGCATTGTACAGTTTGCAAATGAACCCGGGAGTGTTAATGGAACGGTCGGACTTGCTGTCGACCACCTGTTTGAGCCGGATCAGTCATTTCTGAACACGGCAGAAGCACCCTTGCCCAGGAAGTGGGTTGCCCATATCGATATGGTTTTTGCAACCGGATCAACTTCTGGGTTTAATGTTACGGATGACGATGCCCTGAAGATAAACCCGGGCGTGATTTATCAGAACCAGAACGGGCTTAATTCCGTCCAGGCAGGATTTAACCTGACAAAATTCGGAATCAATCTTGGTTTATGGTACAAAGGGTTGTTCGGGTCGTATAATAATAGTATCTGCGCTTTCCTGGCCGGGTACAAGTATCCGTTTGCCGACAATTTTGCCGTTAAGTTCACCTACAGCTATGACATGCAGATGACCGGCGCACTGCAGGGAACCGGGGGTGCCCACGAAATCAGCCTTATCCTGGATTTCAACAGCGACGCGATTTTCGGCGGTTCTGTAACTGGATATGGTTTGCCAGGAGGTGCATCAAGGGGAGGTGCTTCGAAAAGTCGCAGTAGTCGACTGGAGTGTTCGGAATTCTGGTGATCTGCCAATAGATTTTTTTCCTTAAACGGTTGGCCTAAGTGTAATAATTCCGTACCTTTGCTCGCCGAAAGCAAGCTCTGCTTTTTGGGGGCATCAATCCGATTTAACAAAAATTGATTAATGCAACTAACAGATTATCAACACTTGCGGTAGTAGCTCAGTTGGTAGAGCATCAGCTTCCCAAGCTGAGGGTCGTGGGTCCGAATCCCATTTACCGCTCCAGGTAAAATCAAGGGTTTCAGAATTTCTGAGACCTTTTTTTTTGGCGGTACCTGCAAATGTGCCTGGTTTTTCCGTTCTTTGCAAACATGCCACTGTACCTCGCATCACTCAATTCAGGAAGCAACGGAAACTGCTATTACATCAGCAACGGAACAGAGTCTGTGCTGATCGATGCAGGTCTCAGCTGCAGCGACACCGAGCGGAGGATGATCAGGCTGGGGTTGCCGGTAGGCAGTGTAAAGGCGATATTTATCACCCACGAGCATACCGATCACACCAGGGGCGCAGAGTTACTCTCACGTAAATACCGGATACCGGTATACATTACAGGCCCAACCTATGAAAACAGCCGGCTTAAGCTGGATCCGGCCCTGATGAACCCGTTTACGGCAGGTACGCCGGTGAATATCGGGGACCTTCGCGTGAATCCTTTTTCAAAATTTCATGATGCATCCGACCCGCACAGCTTTACGGTGAGTGCAAACGGATTAACGGCGGGGGTGTTTACCGATATCGGTTCAGTCTGCGGCCAGGTAGCCCTCCATATGAGCCATTGCCATGCGGCGTTCCTCGAAGCAAACTATGACGAGCAAATGCTCGAAAGTGGCCGCTATCCCGTCTATCTTAAACGAAGGATCCGTGGCATGGAAGGACACCTCTCGAACGACCAGGCGCTTGATCTTTTTTCGACACACCGGTCGCCGGTGATTCAGCTACTGGTGCTGTCGCACCTTTCGGCCGAAAACAACCACCCCGGGCTTGTACATGAAATATTCAGCAGGCATGCCAACGGCGCAAAAATCATCGTAGCCTCCCGCCATGCCGAAACCGAACTGTTCTGCATCCAATAATCCTGTCACCCGTCACCCGTCGCGCGTCACCCCTTCCTACCCCCTCCTGTTCACCAAATTCCTGAAACGTATCTGGAAGGAGGTGCCATTGTTGCGTACGATTTTTACCTGGCCATCGAGCTGTTCAACAAGAAGCCCCACAATGTACAAGCCCAGTGATTTTTCAGAATCCATGGATGATGACTCAGGGAGCCCGATGCCATTGTCCTCCACAACGATTGAGCACATGTCTCCCTCTTCCCTGGCGAGCTTTACAAGGATTTCTCCGGGGACTCCGCCGGGAAATGCATATTTAAATGCATTGGTCAGCAGTTCATTGATGATCAGTCCGATCGGAAGTGCTGTTTCGATGCTCACATCCATGGGTTCGAACTGTTTTACGAGGTTGATCCGGTGCCCGCTGAACGCAGTAAGGATCATATACGTGAGAGATTCAATATAATTTGCCAGCGGAATGCGGTCGAGACTTTCCGACCTGTACAGGTGTTCATGAATCAGGGCCATCGAACGGATCCGCAACTGTATGTCAATGATCATGCGGTTCAACGCTTCATTGGTGTTGTTCCTGAGCTGAAAATTGAGCAGGCTGATCACGATGGCCAGGTTGTTTTTTACCCGGTGGTGAATTTCTCTGAGCAACACCTCTTTTTGTTCGGCATTCCGGCGTTTCAGCTCCTCGATTTCATATTCTTTTGAACGGTCGCGGATCATCAGGATTACCTTGACAACCTTGCCATCTTTAAAAACGGGAACCTTGGTGGTCTCAGTGCGCAGGATTTTATCTCTTAACCCGGTTTTTTGCTCACTGACAGACATAATTCCGTTGGTGAAAACCAGCTTGATCTCCTCAACCGTCGTCTGGCTGATAAACGGGAAGCCGGGTGCGATCCCCAAACCAATGCAGTCGGGGCTGTACCCGTGGCGGATGAGCTCCTCCTGGAGCGCTGCGTTTACCATCGTGATATAATTCAATTCGTCGACGACGTAGATCCATTCGGGAAGGGCATCCAGGGTGTCGCGGTATTCTATTTCTGAACGTTTCAACGCCTCTTCAGTTTGCCGCCGGCGCGTGATATCGGAGAAGTCGACGGTGATGGAACGGTTGCCGGTTTTGAAAACGTGCACCGAATAAAACCCGGAAAAACGCTCATCTTCATAGGGTATCTCGAAGGATTGCGGACCGGTTTCCCCCGTGGCAACCTTCCGGTACAACTCAGAAATTGAGGTGTCGGCGAGGTTTGGGAATGCCTCATGGATTGTCTTGCCGATCAGGGATGCATGCGATATGCCCAGCATGGTATCGGCTGAGGGGTTGGATCCGACCAGGATCAGGTCATCGTTTTTGTCGAGGTGGTACAGGTGCATGCCGGAGGGCGACGATTCAATGATGCTCCTGTACTTCTCCTCCGATTTGCGAAGCAACTCCTCGGCTTGCTTGCGTTCGGTAATGTCGCGCACAATGGCCCACATTCCTTCGTTAACCCCGGTTGAGCTCGTGACAAGGAAGGTGGACAGTTCGACCGGGAAAACCGTGCCATCCTTTTTAATATACTCCTTATGGTACACCCCCGAATGACCGTTAAGCAGGATCTTTTCTATGATTGCCTTTTCATTTGGGTGCCATTTAACAGGGGTAATGTCAGCGTATATCAATTCAGACAATTCGGCCTGGCTGTATCCGACCATCCGCTGGTACGCCATGTTGCTGTCTTTAAACTTTCCCGTCATATCAACAAAAACATAACCGTCCATCATGCTCATGTGAAGATTCCGGTATTTGATATCCGATTCATTGATGGCACGTTCTGCGATTCTGCGTTCGGTGATGTCGATGAAAAACGATTGGTAGGTGCCATCAGGCATGGCCCGTGAGTGCATTTCGACCAGGAGGCGCCTGCCATCTTTCCGGATGAGTTCCCGTTCTGCTTTCAGAACTTGACCGGTTGACAGGAGGTCATATCGCAAAGGGTTGGCTAACAGCGTATCGCTCGGAAAAAGATCCGTGATGTTCATGGTCAGTAACTCTACCTTTGAATAGCCAGTCAATTCAACGGATTTATCATTGACCGTGATTAAATCGCCTTCATAGTTGCCCTGGAAGAATGCATCCACCGCCAGGTCGAGCAGCATCCGGTATTTTTCTTCACTCTCCTTCAGGGTAGCCCGGGCAGACTCATCGTTCCGGAATAGGTCCTGGTTCTTTTTCTTCATTCGTGTCAATGGTATTTTTGAGCACAACAGGTTCGTTTCCATGCCAAAGGTAGATATTTTATTTGTCTGTCGCAAATTCGCCTGTGAAATGGCTGGCCGAAGATAATTCACTTTGAATGGCAAGGTACCATGCAACAAGGTTTATTTTGTACCTTTGCCGACCTGCTTGGGTTAAGGCAGGGGATGTATGGTAATGTATTGGTTGTAGCAGAATTTACGATGGAAGAACGTAAAAACGATCACATCACGCTGGCTTTTTCCTCCCGGGTTGAGGCGGGACTTGCCGATACCCGTTTCACCTACGAACCGATGCTGGGAACTCACCTGATGGGTGATTCCGTTCCCTTTTCCTTTCTTGGAAAGACTATGCGGGTTCCCATTTGGGTATCGAGCATGACAGGCGGCAGTACAGAGGCAGGCACCATAAACCGTAACCTTGCCCGCGCCTGCAGGGAATTCGGGATGGGCATGGGGCTGGGTTCATGCAGGGTGCTGCTGGAGCAGCCGGGGTATTTTGATGATTTTAACATGCGGAGCATCATCGGGAATGATTTGCCGTTGTATGCAAACATCGGCATTGTGCAGGTTGAGGAGATGCTCGCAAACCGGAGCCACGGAAAACTTGCCGACATGGTGCAGCAACTGCAGGCCGACGGACTGATCATCCATGTGAACCCTATGCAGGAATGGCTACAGAAGGAGGGCAATGTTTTGAAGCGTCCCCCGTTAGAGACCATCGGGGAGTTCTTAGCCCTGACCAGCCTGAAAATCATCGTCAAGGAGGTAGGACAGGGGATGGGGCCGGCAAGCATCGCCCGCCTGATGGCCCTTCCTATCGAAGCATTGGAATTTGCCGCATTCGGAGGTACAAACTTTGCTCGGCTTGAACTGGCGCGCCGTTCGCCAGATTACGAAAAACTTTACGGCCCTGTAGCCATGGTTGGCCATACTGCGGCCGAAATGGTTGAAACCGTCAACGCCCTGGTCAGAAATGGAGATCGGCTTGCCTGCAGGCAGCTGATAATTTCCGGGGGGATGCGCTCCTTCCTCGATGGGTATTACTATATTTCGAAAAGCACACTGCCATCTGTATACGGGCAGGCATCAGAATTTTTACACCATGCACGGGGAGATTATCATGATCTTCAAACCTATGTTGCAGGCCAGGTATCCGGGTTGAAATTCGCAAAAGCATTTTTACAAATCAAACAGTGATGACAACCAATGAAATCATTCGCGGCTTCTCCAAATTGACAGAGGAGGAAAAACGCAACTTCATCGCACAGCTCTGTAATGACCCTCCACAGGCTGAAGAAAGGCTGGAACGTTTTTTAATGGAGGATGAAAATGAACGCTCCCAGTTCCTCGAGTTAAGTGAGAATACCATCAGCAGCTTTCATACACCCTATGGCATTGCCCCGAATGTACTGGTTGACGGTAAGGTTTACCATGTCCCGATGGCCATTGAAGAGAGTTCTGTGGTCGCCGCTGCCTCGCACAGCGCCCGATTCTGGGCCGAACGCGGGGGGTTCAGGGTAACCGGTTTGTCGACCGTAAAGCTCGGGCATGTTTATTTTCGCTGGTATGGCGATCCCTCCTACATGCACGAGCGATGGCATCAGCTTAAATTATTTCTCCTTGAAAGGCTAAAGAAACTCACATCCAACATGGTACGCAGGGGAGGAGGGTTACTAAGCCTGGAACTGTTGGATGAATCGGCAGCGATCGACCACCTGTATAAGTTGGAACTGAAGGTGGAAACCATTAATTCAATGGGGGCAAACTTTGTAAACACCTGCCTCGAAGATATGGCGGAAGCCCTGGACCTATTTTTTAATGTTGACGAGGACCATAAAGAGAATAAGCTGCAGGTAGCCATGGCCATCCTGAGCAACTATACGCCCGATTGCACGGTAACGGTTGAGGCTTCGTGTGAAATTGAGTCGCTTAAGCCTGTTTCCGAGCGGTTGCCTGTCGACGTTTTCGCAGATAAGCTGAACCTTGCCTACCTGATCGCCAACCACGATCCGTTCAGGGCAGTCACCCATAACAAGGGCATCATGAACGGGGTGGATGCCGTGCTGATGGCAACCGGCAACGATTACAGGGCGGCTGAAGCGGCTGCTCATGCATACGCTTCACGCGACGGACTATACCGCTCACTTAGCAGTTGTAAATTGAGCGACAGGATGATTACCATTGGGTTAACGATCCCCTTGGCAGTAGGCACCGTGGGAGGCATTACGAACCTGCATCCGCTTGCGCGGCTCTCGCTTGAAATCCTTGGTAATCCAAATGCGAAGGAGCTGATGGGCATTGTTGCCTCCGTGGGACTGGCCAGTAATTTTGCCGCCATTCGCAGCTTGGTGACCACCGGCATCCAAAAAGGGCATATGCGGCTGCACCTGTCGAATATTCTGAACATGCTGAACGTTGACAACGGGCAGCGCGAAGAGGCTGAATTGTATTTCAGCAACAGGAAAGTGAGTTATAATGCGGTTAAACACTTTCTGCATGAAAAAAGCCATTGAATTTCATGCCAATGGAAAACTCCTCATTACGGGTGAATACCTTGTACTGGTTGGGGCAATTGCGCTTGCCATGCCAGTGCGTTTCGGACAGAAATTGATTGCCCGGGAAACCAGCCGCGACATGATCGACTGGGTAAGTTCAACCGGCAAGGTGCCCTGGTTCAGCGCAGCGTTCGAGCCCGCATCATTGAAAATCCTGGATGCAGATAAAAAGAATGTTGCCGTTGAATTAAGAAAAGTGCTTGCAGCAGCCCGCCGGTTAAATCCGGAATTTTTAAACGGTGCCGGCGGATGGCAAGCCAGAGTTACAGCCAATTATCCCCTTGAATGGGGGCTGGGAAGCAGTGCTACCCTCTACCATCTTGTTGCTGCATGGGCAGGCGTACCGGTGTTCGACCTTTTCCGTTTGCTCTCAGATGGCTCGGGTTACGACATTGCCTGTGCGGGTCGGCAGGATCTGCTTTTTTACCAGTTGCGCAAAGGAAGGCCTGATATAACGACCGTCGCACCGGGCGAGGCACTGCGGGAGAGTGCCTATTTTGTTTACCAGGGCAATAAGCAGGACAGCAACAAAGAAGTTGCATCGTTTTTATTGAATCGGAATTATTCGGAAATTGACCTGGTTGCGGTTTCTCAGTTGTCGGCGTCAATTTGCTGTTCCGATTCGTCTGATGAGTTGATAAGGCTGGTGAATGAACATGAATACATTCTGAGTACCATCTTGAAGAGGGATCCGGTTGCCAGGCGCTTTCCTGCATTCCCG
>JBBQUQ010000101.1:0-11703 GCA_038212325.1 Bacteroidales bacterium | reverse complement strand
CCTTTATTATCCCACAAATAGACATTTTCCCGATAACGATCGAAACTTTGGTTGAAAAAATGAAGTAGGGTCTTCATCCGGCGATCAGGTTTGCTAACTGGCTGCAAAGATAATAAGTATTCAACGTTTGCATCAGCATTTGATTTGGTCTAAATTATCATTTTGTGTATCTTCGTGCAGTTTTTAATGCAACGCGACCAAAAATGAAACATTTCCTGACGACTTTTTGCATGCTTTTATCCATTTTTGCCTGTAAATCAGCTCATTTCACACCAAAAAACTTCAAAGGAGACCAGCTTTCCATCGGAAGCAGCGGCGGCGTGACCGGCATGATGAAAGAGTACGTGTTGCTTAAAAACGGAAAGTTGTTTCTCAGCAATGGAATAACCGGCGACTGGAAAGAGGTTAAAATCCTGAAAAAATCGACCACCAGGGAGATTTTCACCAAAGCTGAGGAACTTGGGATCAGCACGCTGAAATTCAAACATCCGGGCAACATGACCTACTACCTGATCCTGAAGCAACCTGAAAGGTCCAACGAAATCAAATGGGGGGAATCGGGTATTGCACCCCCTGAAGGCATCCCTGCATTTTATGATTACCTGATATCTCTTTTTTAACCTCCTTAATTTATAACTCATGAAAAATCGCATACTTTTTTTAGCCGTATTTGCACTCCTGCTGCAACTTGGATTAACTGCAAGCGGGCAGAACAACCCGCTCTCAGCCAAGGCCAAATCATCGACATCTGCGGGTTTCGTACCAAACCAAGTCCTGCCAATTCCAGGTTTGTCAGCAAGTACGCTCCCGCAAACCATTCCGGCCTTCCGCCCGGCAGCACATCCTTTGCCAACCTTTTCCGGGTCAAAAATCACCCATGCTGAAAAGCATTACAGCCAAAACGGGCAGGTGATCTTTCTTTCGGGCAAACTTCCCGCCCCGGCAAACAACGATCTGAAATCAGCGGCCGGCATCGAGGCGGCCTGTTTTGAATACCTGGAGGCCATCCACGCCGAACTGCGGATAAAAGACGCACAGTCCGAATTCATTGTTAAGAGCAATCAAACGGATGAACTGGGCCAGAACCACATTAAAATGCAACAGGTTTACCAGGGCATTCCGGTTTATGGAGGTGAGATATACCTTCACACCGCCGAAGGCCAGGTTGGGTTATTCAATGGGAATCCTTATCCAACTGCCGCCGTTTCCAGCCTGGTTCCCGGGGTGAGCCCCGCTCAGGCCCGATCGGTCTCTATCCATGACGTTTCAACGCGGACTGCTTATCATGAATTAAACGCCAATCAGAAAGTTATCTTAAATTATAATGAGCCCGTAAGTGAACTGGTTATTTACCCGAAAGACCGGGATCCAAGGCAGCAATTCCTGGCATGGCATGTAACCGTCAGGCCCAATTTCCTTGAACGGTGGGAATATTTCATTGATGCCTTTACAGGATCGGTCATCCATTTTTACAACAACACCCAAACAGATGGAGATGTAACAGCATCAGGACCTGACCTGAATGGGGTAAACCGCACCATCCACGCTTACCTGCAAAGCGGATCCTACCTGATGGTGGATGTTTCGAAGCCCATGTATAACCCGCAAAACCAGGAAGGCACGATGCGCACTTTCGATGCCAATTACAGCAGTCCTTCCGCACCGGGGTTTAACCCGGGCGTAGCTTCCTCTTCCAATAACAGTTGGGGACCAAAAGTCATTTCGTCACAGTACAATGCCGGCATTACCTATGAGTATTTCAGGACAACCCATAATAAAAACTCATGGAACGACAAGGGAGGCTCGATTATCAGTGTGATCAATGCGACTGAAGACAATGGCAGCGGTATGGATAATGCTTACTGGAACGGGGTGTGCATTGTTTACGGCAATGGTGCGACCGCCTTTAAGCCATTGGCCGGGGCACTGGATGTGAGCGCACACGAACTTGGCCATGCCTATGATGAGGCGTCGGCCAACCTTGAATACCAGAACCAGTCGGGTGCGATGAACGAAGCTTTTTCTGATATCGCAGGGGCGGTTGTGGAGCGTCTGAACTGGAAAATCGGTGAAGATGTTGTCAAACCCGGCGCCTTTCCAACAGGCTGTTTACGCGACATGTCCAACCCGCACAATGGCGGTTCGGGTTTCAACGACCCGGGTTATCAACCTGCCCATTACAGCGAAATGTATACAGGCTCCCAGGATAACGGGGGGGTTCATATAAACAGCGGAATCATCAACTATGCGTTTTACAAGTATGTGATGGCCGTTGGATATGATAAAGGGGAAAAAACCTTTTTCAGGGCGTTGTTCCATTATCTGACCCGTTCGTCCCAGTTTATCGATTGCCGGCTGGCGGTGATCCAGTCAGCAAAAGATCTTTATAATGATGGTTCGGCCGAGGTGAGTGCCGCCATAGCCGCTTTCGATGCAGTGGGCATTACAGATGGAAGTGGCGGGAATTACCAGAACCAACTGCCGGTAAACCCCGGACAGGACTACATCCTGGCATTAAATACAGACGCCGGAGATCCAAATTCGTTGTATGTTTCCAATACAGCGGCGACGAATTTTGTGCCCATATCCCAAACTTCTGTCATAAGCAAACCCAGCATTGTCGACAATGGAAGTGTAGCTGTGTTCATCGGTTCAGATAAGAAGATGCATTCAATAACGCTCGGGGCCCAGCCACAGGAATTCACGATCCAGGAAGATGCAATCTGGTCGAATGTCGCCATTTCCAAAGATGGTTCGATGATCGCAGCAGTGACCGAATACCAGGATTCTGCGATTTACCTTTACAGCTACCAGCGAGAGGAATGGAACAAAGCCCATTTGTACAACCCCACGACACAGCAGGGCGTGATCACCAACAACGTTTTATATGCTGATGCACTCGAATGGGATTACAGCGGAGATTTTATCATGTACGATGCCTACAACCAAATGAACAGCTCCACATCGGGGCAGAATGTCGACTACTGGGATATCAGTTTCATGCAGGTTTGGAATAAAGCTTCAGGCAATTGGGGCAACCAGGATATTTTCAAACTGGTTTCAGGAATTCCGGAAGGGATTAGTATTGGCAACCCTTCCCTTTCCAAAAACTCGCCCTCTGTGTGTGCCTTTGATTACATCGATGTAACGACAAATGCGGTGAGCGTGCTGGCATCGAATCTTGAAACAGGTGATTTTGTCGAGGTATTGACCAATGGCTCAACGCTGAGCTACCCTAATTATTCAAAACTCGATGATAAGATCATATTTTCTTCCTATGACAACGGTTCTCCTGTCATTTCCTCTATTGCCATGTCGCCCGACAAAATACATCCTGCATCCTCTTCTGCCAGCCCGATTATCCTGGAAGCCAAATGGGGCATCTGGTTTGCACAGGGCAACCGGCCGTTGGGGATTGAGGCGGAGCCTGTTTCATCAGGGATGAAGGTTTATCCAAACCCGGCACACGATAAGGTACATGTCACCTTCGATAAAATGCCTTCCGGCCCTTTTACCATTGAAATCTATACTATCAGCGGCGGCCTGTTAAGGTCTGTCCCCTGTTCTCCATCTGCCGATATTGATATGGATTTTTCAGGAACAGCCCCCGGGTTATACTTGCTTAAAGCAGCAGGAAAAAACTTTTTCACAACCCGGAAAATCCTCGTGCAATAAGAACGTGTCACTTGTCACGTGCCGCTTGTCACGTTTTTACCGATTCGATCAACGCAGCACCAAAATAGCGGTACTGGTCAATGGAGTTGTAAAGTTGAACCGCAATCCTGATGAGCCGTGAGGGAGGGTTTGACCAGTTCCATACAGGAATTTCGATGTTGTAGTCCCTGTATAGGATTTCCTGCAATTGGTCGAAGCCTTTATAGTCGTAGGAAGCCGTCTCACGTAGCTCAGGAAGAGGGAATGTCGCCATACTTGCAACCATTGAGTCGGGGCAAGGCTTGCTGATTTGCAGCATTTCACAAATCAGCTCCCTGGCTTCAAGGCAAAGGTCATGGTTCCGCTTCATAATGGCCGGCCATCCTCCGGTGAGCAGCGATGCCATGTAATCTATTGAATCGGCAACACAAATCGCAGGAGTCGGATCAAAGGTTCCGGGCCAGAAGAACCGTTCTGCATATGGCTCTGCATCATGCCCGGCATGGCTTACGACAACGGGAACAATGCCATGCTGCTTATCGCTCCGCACATGGAGCAACGCCACACTTTTCGGCGTACACAACCATTTATGGCAATTTGCCGTATAATATGCTGCACCAATTTTTTCCAGGTCAAGCGGAATGCTGCCCACTGCATGTGCACCATCGATCATGGTGTCGACACCTCGTTTTTCCAATTCCCTCACAATGACTTCCACCGGCAGAATCAGTGCAGTTGCAGATGTTACATGATCAACCAGGGCAATACGTGTGCGTGGTGTAACTTTCGCGAGGATTGATGCCACAATGACATCCGGTGAATCAATGGGAAAATCGTAAACGGCTTCAACAAGTTTAGCTCCGGTGCGTTCGGCAATGAATTCGAGCAAACGTTTGCACGCGCCGTATATGTGATTGGTATAAAGTATCTCATCGCCCGGGTTGAATGTCAGCGACCGGAATACCGTATTCACGCCGGTTGTTGCATTCTGAACAAAGACCAGGTCTTCGGGTCTTGAATTTACAAATCGTGCAACAGCTCTGCGTGAACGGTCAAACAGCGCTTCCATTTCCCTCATCAAAAAGCGCACCGGCTGGGTTTCGAGTTGCCTGCGGTAATCCTGCTGTTTATCCAGGATGGCTTGCGGGCATGCACCGAAGGAGCCGTGATTGAGAAAAACCGTATGTTCGTCAAGCGACCAGTATCGGGCAAATTCAGAGGGTGAAGGTAAATTTTTCATCATCGGCCTGGGATTTAATCGTAGTGCAAAACTTCCACTATTATTCAACATCAAGTATTAACCCCTTCAGATATTCACCTTCTGGGTGGCAAATGCTTACCGGATGATCAGGTCCTTGTGAAAGCTGGTGCAGAATCCTTACCTGGCGCCCGGCTTCAATGGAGGCCGATTGAATGGCCGACCGGAACATTTCCCTTGAAATCGGCTGGGAGCATGAAAAGGTGAACAAGGTTCCGCCGGGGTTCAGTCGCCTGATCGCCTCTGCATTGATGTGAATATAGGCATGCAAGGCGTTGTTGGTGACATGATGCGTCTTTGCAAAGGCAGGCGGATCGAGAATGATCATGTCGTATTTCTCAGTTGTTTCCACCAGGAATCTCTTTACATCTGCCACTTCAGCCCGGTGCTTTTTTTCATCGCAGCCATTCAGCCTGATGTTTTGTTCGGTCCACGCAATGGCTTGTTTTGAGCTGTCGATGGAATGCACCCTGGATGCGCCGCCCTTCAATGCATAAACGGAAAATGCACCCGAATAGCAAAAAGCATTCAACACACTTTTTCCCTTTGCATAGAACTGGGCAAACATCCGGTTTCCCCGCTGATCGAGAAAAAATCCGGTCTTTTGCCCACGCATGAAATCGACTGAAAAACGGTGACCTGTTTCCTGGATTTCCACCGGGCCTGATGTGCCGTAAAGGAAGTGGTCGGAGGAGGCTTCAGGTCGCAAAGACTGCGGACTGGCGGACTGGCGGACAGGCTGATCAATGCTTTGGCTGCCGGATGATTCCTGCGGTTTCAGGAAGAGTTTGGAATTGCGTGTGATGAGCTTTGATTTTTCCATGGTGTCAGAGCTTTTATCATAAACCGCGATAAGCTTTTCACCGTACAATTCGCGTAAACCATCAGTAAAAACAGGCAATAGGCGGTGCATGCCCACCGAGTGAGCCTGTATAACGGCCACTCCCTGGTAATAATCAATGATGAGGCCCGGCAATAAATCACCCTCGGAAAACACCAGCCGATAGGCACTGGAAACAGATCCTGACGTAAGGCCTATCCGTTTCCTGAAGTGATATGCAGATTTCAGTTTTGCCTTCCAGAAATCATCATTGATTACAGCCGGTTCAAATGAAAATATTTTAACTGCAATAGACCCGGGCAGATAGTGCCCGAATGCCAGGAATTCATTTCGCGAGTCCAACACTTCAATAACATCGCCTTCACGGGGTGCTCCTTCCATTTTTTCAATGGCACCGGAAAAAATCCATGGGTGAAATCGCTTGACAGCGGCCTCCTTGCCAGGTTTAAGGATAATTTTTGCCTCGTTGCTCATACTTGCGTTTTTTTGCAAAGTTAACTGTACTGCCTGATTCTTTTCATAATCTTTATTGATTGAGCACAATTATACAACAGGTCTTACATCCCGTCTATGAAGCGCAGTTAATTTCATATTTAAAGTTAGCCGGCAAAAAATTGGGATTTCTGGTAAATTTTAATGGCCCTTTAATGAAGGATGGTTTCAAACGCTATGTAAACGAGTTCTGAATTCTGCGCCTCTGCGTCTCTGCGGTTATATTTAAGGTCCGACTGTTTGTACAACTCTCAGGGAGAGGTCTTAAATTAGAAGAAAAACTTTCTGATTATAAAAGCACCTATCCTGGAAAGCCTGTAACCGGATCTAAGGACAATGTGTGAATTATATAACTTTCCCGAATCATAATGTAATAGTTTGGGAAATAAAGGAGGGTATCTTCACCGTGTAATTTTACTGTATTATAATATTTCTGATTTTATTCCTAATTTTGCACAAATTAAAACCAATTCAAATGAGAAAGTATTTGTTGCTTTTAGTGATCCCGGTGTTTTTTGCCTGCGGTCGCGCAGGTGAGAAAAAAGCTGAGGAATTACAGTCCAAGACTGACAGTCTGATGAGCCAGACCATGCAAAAAGATGAAGCGATCAATGAATTCATCCGCTCCATCAACGACATCCAGGGCACCCTGGATACGATCAAGCAAAAAGAGAACATCATCAATCTTACCACTGACCGCGGCGGCGAATTAAAGCTTTCGGCCAAGGATCAGATCAAGAATGACATTCAAACAATTTACGGTTTGATGCAGAAAAACAAAGAGAGCATCAATGCGCTTTCAAGAAAACTGAAAAATTCTAATCTGAAGGTAGATGAGCTTAATAAGATGGTTGAGCGGTTGAACAAAGATCTTGCAGACAAAGCTTCTCAAATTGAAGATTTACGCACCAAACTGTCAAAACTCAATGCCTCGTTTGAAATGGCAAACCTGAAAATTGATACCTTGTCACGTACTGTAAAAGATCAGGGTTCCCAGATCAACAGCCAATCGCAAACGCTTGCAAGCCAGGATGAAGCCCTTAACACGGCCTATTACGTAATCGGCAACAGCAAGGAGTTAAAAACCAGCGGGATCATCAAGAGCGGGGATGTTCTTGCCGATTTCAACAAGAATCTTTTTACAAAAATCGATATACGTAAGATTACAGAGATCTCGATTCTCAGCAAAAAAGCAAAGATTCTCTCAAGCCATCCAACAAGCGCCTATAAGCTCACCGGCGATAAAAAGGTGATCCAGGCTTTACAGATCCTCGATTACAAAGCTTTCTGGTCAAATTCAAAATACCTGGTTATCCAGGTTAATTGATCCATACGCCATGAAATCCAAGGGGGCCTCGCCAAGGGGTACCCCTTTTTTTATCAACCAATCCAAAATGGTAAAATGTAAAATGGTAAAATCCAGCCATTTTTTGCCATTTTACATTTTGCTATTTTAGATTTTGCCTGTTAAAAGAAAATTTTAAACAGACACATACAACGAAGTCACGAAATAATAAAACCATCAACCTTATGCGAAATATTATATTGTCTGCTGTACTGTTAACATGCATTATCATGAATGTACAGGCTCAGAAAACCAAGAATAACCAGTTTAAAATTGTGTTTTATAACACCGAAAATCTATTCGATACCATCGATGATCCGAATAAAAGCGATGAGGACTTTTTACCGGGATCGAAGGTTGCCTGGACGGGAGAGCGATACGACGTGAAGCTCAAACATACTGCCAGGACGCTGGTTTCCATCGACAGTCTCGATCTGCCTGCAATAATAGGGTTGGCAGAGGTTGAAAACAAAGCAGTTCTGAATGACCTGATCGCCAAAACGGATTTGAAGAGAGGGAACTACCAGGCGATCCTGGAGGAGGGCAGTGATCCGCGGGGCATCGATGTCGCCTTGATTTTCAGGAAAAACGTCATGAAGTATATCAGCCATCATGCGTTTCCATCGGCACAATCCTTCCAAACCCGTTCGGTACTTTACGTCCGGCTTGAAGATGCAAAGAAAGACACCTTCCATATCTTTGTAAACCATTGGAAGTCGCGTACAGGTGGTGCAACGGAAACAGAACCAAAACGCATTGAAAATGCAGAAACCTTAAAACACCTGACAGATTCTCTCCTTGCCCGTAACCCGAAAGCCAAGGTCGTGATCATGGGTGATTTTAATGATGAGCCGGTAAATAAAAGTCTGTCTGAAACGCTGGGAGCGATGAAGCCTGAAAAAAAGATCACTTCGACCGGGTTATATAACCTGATGTATGATCGTTTTCAGAAGGGAGAAGGAACACTTTACTATAAAGACTGGGACCTGTTCGACCAGTTTGTTGTTTCAGGTAACCTCCTGGAGAAGAAGGCGGGCAAAAGCCCCCTGATCCTGGCGCCCTATGCTTATATTTTCAGTACCGACTGGCTGCTGTATAAAAATAAAACAGGCGACATGATGCCCAACCGCACTGCCAGTTCAAAAGATTATTTCGGAGGTTACAGTGATCACCTGCCCGTTTATGTGATTGTGAATTGGTAGCAACATTATTCTTCACCATAATAGGCACAATAGTTCACAATAGATATTTTTTCGGCTGATTTTTAGCATAGAAATATTCAAACGAATTGACTAGTACCCTTATTAATACCCTTATTAATACTGCTATTGAAATTTCAAAGCACTTTGAACCAAAAAATGTCACTATTGTGAACTATTGTGCCTAATGTGGTTGATTTTTTCATGTGTTAACACCAATGCATGTTTGGATGTGCCAATGATTTATTTACTTGCCCAAATGGTATAAGCAGTTTATTTGATTACGACCGAATAGTCTACCTCTTTGAGCAAACGTCCGTTTTCGTCAAAAAAGCGCCATTTCCCAATGCGCAAATCCTCCTTGTATGCCCCCTCATAGCGTATTTTGCCATTCTCAAAATAAGTTGTCCTTTTACCGTCGGATTTACCCCTGATGAAATTTCCTTCGCTCCACAATTTCCCGTTTTCATACCAAAAGGTCCATTTGCCTTCCCGTTTACCATCCTTATAAGTGCCCTCCATCTGGATTTGTTTATTGGGATAATACGTTGATTCCTTGATCAGTGCCTTGCCATCGCCCTTCCCCAAATAGATGCAAAGGCGCTTTGTGGAACCGTCGGAATAGGTATCTTCGATCACTTTATGTTCAAAACGGCATGAGGCAACACTCAAAATCAGCAATGCAAAAAGGACTGTTTTTACTTTCATTGATACCATAATTTACATTCAAACATTAAAAGTTAACCTGCTTCCCATCTGTGTTTCATTGAATTGTCCACCGTTGAAAACCAGGTGGCCGTTCACCCAGGTATGGGTAACCCGCGACTTGAAGGTCACCCCTTCGAAGGGAGACCATCCGCATTTATACAAGATATTATCAGCTTCCACTGTCCATGGGTCATCAGGATCAACCAGCACCAGGTCGGCGGCATATCCCTGGCGAATGAAGCCACGGTTACCGATTCGGTAGAGGATCGCAGGGGCATGGCACATCTTCTCCACAATAGTTTCCACGCTGATCTTCCCAAGCTGAAAAAAGCCAAACATGGCAACCAGTGCATGCTGGATGAGCGGCCCGCCGGAAGGGCAACAAGTGTAACGATTTTCCTTTTCTCCCTTCAGGTGAGGAGCATGATCTGTGGCTATCAGATCGATCTTATTGCTCAGCAGGCCGGCAAAAAGCGCTTCGCGGTCGGTCGGTGCCTTAATGGCGGGGTTCCATTTTATCAATGACCCCAGGTCCTGGTAATCGCGATCGTCGAACCACAGGTGATGAACACACACTTCGCCGGTAATTCTTTTTTCAGCCAGCGGAACATCATTGTGCAACAGTTCAAGTTCCCTTGCAGTCGACAAATGAGCAAGGTGCATGCGCGAATTATACTTCACTGCAAGATTGACCGCCTTCTCTGATGAAGCGTAGCAAGCCTCCTCCGAACGGATCAGGGGATGTGCCGAAGCCGGTATGTCGTCGCCGTATTGTAACTTGAAAAGCCCCAGGTTGTGCTGTATAATGGACTCCTCTTCAGCATGAACGACAATGAGCAGCGGCGACTTCTCAAAAACAGCATTCAGCGCTCCGGGGTCATCAACCAGCATGTTGCCGGTTGAAGCACCCATAAAGAGTTTCACTCCGCATATTTTTCCCGGATCGGCCAGTTCAATCTCGGAAATGTTGGAGTTCGTGGCACCAAGAAAAAAGGAGTAGTTGGCAAGCGATTTCCCGGAGGCAAGTTGATATTTTTCTTCCAGGATGTCGAGTGTGGTGGCATTCGGCCTGGTGTTGGGCATTTCCATGTAGGAGGTAACCCCGCCGGCCACGGCAGCCCGGCTTTCGGTGTAAATATCACCCTTTTCAGTCAATCCCGGCTCCCTAAAATGAACATGATCATCTATCACCCCCGGGAGGAGATACTTCTGTTTTGCATCAATGACGATGGTGCCGGCTGGCATAAGAAAACCTACAGGTGCATTTCCCCGAAAAACCGCTGATATAAGACCATCCTGTATAAGCACTCCCCCTGAAAATCGTTGATTTTCGTTTACAATCAGTGCGTTATGGATATAGTAGGAATTGTTCATCTCTCAGCGGCGGGGCTTGTATCGGTTGAACAGGCTTCTCCACCGAAGGCTGATAACACCCAAAACAGCCTCTTTGAAAATCCCCTTGCTCATTTTAGATTCCCCCATGGTGCGGTCGGTAAAGATAATGGGCACCTCCACAATATTGAATCCAAGTTTCCAGGCGGTATATTTCATTTCGATCTGGAACGCATAGCCGGTAAACCGCACCTTATCCAGGTTTATGGTTTCGAGCACTTTCCGCGTGTAGCATTTGAACCCCGCTGTGGTATCCATCACCTTCATGCGGGTGATAAAGCGCACATAGATCGAGGCTACATACGACATCAGAACCCTGCCCATTGGCCAGTTTACCACGTTCACGCCGGTGATGTAGCGCGATCCGATAACCACGTCGCCTCCGCGATCTTTTGCTGCATCATGAAGTGCAAGCAGATCATCGGGGTTGTGGGAAAAATCGGCATCCATTTCAAAAATGAACGCATAATTGCGTTTTAATGCCCATTTAAACCCATGGATGTAGGCCGTGCCCAATCCGAGCTTCCCTTTGCGTTCTTCAATAAAAAGCCTGTCGGGAAACTCAGACATCAGGTTTTTCACAATTGCGGCGGTTCCATCGGGAGAATTATCTTCAACGATGAGCAAATCAAACTCTCTGGGCAACGAAAATACTTTGCGCACGATGCGTTCAATGTTATCCTTTTCATTGTAAGTCGGGATGATTACCAGGCAATCTGACACACCTCAAAAATTAAATTGTGAATACATATTTTGTGGTATAACGGAAAAGCGGGGCATGGTATTGCCCCCTGTTACGCATCATGCTATTTTA
>JBBQUQ010000100.1:0-11723 GCA_038212325.1 Bacteroidales bacterium | reverse complement strand
GGTCGCTGAACCTGATGCTTACCGAAAGCCAGGTGAAACGGGAAAATCTTTACGTGGTAGGCATCTGCTGTGAAGGCGTGGTGGACGATGCCGGACAGAAGATGCAAAATTGCGTGGACTGCATGGTTCCCGACGCAGTGGTGAGTGATGAGTTACTCGGCACTCCCGCCACGGCAGAACACGGCGGGTACAAAATGAATGCCGACATCACTGCGCTTGCAGCAATGCCGCTTACCGACCGTGCCGCCTATTTCGAAGAGGTTTTCGAAAACTGCATCCGCTGCAATGCCTGCCGCCATTCGTGCCCGCTCTGCTATTGCGCAAAATGCTGCATCGACCAGGAGACTGCCACACTTTACAATGGCGCAAATACCACCTCTGCTGCGTTCCATGCCCTCATGACCTGGTCGCTTCACCTGGCCGGCCGTTGCGTTGATTGCCGCAACTGCGAAAAAGCCTGTCCGAGCCACCTGCCGTTGCATTTACTGCATAAACAGAATGAAAGTGTGATCTATGAGAACTTCCAGGAGCACCTGGCCGGAGTTATTCCCGGCGACCGTGGCGCCTTTTACAAATACAGCCTGAAAGATCCCGATGATTTTATCATGTAATCAGAATCAATATTAGATACGACTGTTATGAGCGTTGCAACATTTGTTACCGATAAAGCTGGCTTGCAGAAGTTTTACGAAGCCATCATGACCAGTCATGAAACCTATGCCCCGGTAGAAAAATTCGGCAAATTTGATTTTAAGCGGGTGGCCGGTCTTTCGGAATGCGATCCCGAATCGCCCATTGCGAAGACCCAGAGCATCAAGCCTCTCTTCTTCCCGCGGTCGGCCAAGGTGATGAAGTATGTCGCCACCAGCGCCGGAACCGATTTGTCGGAGGTGGATGAAGATCATCTGGCGGTGAAAAGGGTCATCCTCGGCGCAAAACACTGCGATGCCCGCAGCCTGCAGGTCCTTGATAAAGTCTACAACTGGGACTACATCGACACCGACTACCAGAAACGCCGCGAAAATACCGTCATCATTTCGACCCGCTGCGACAAAGCCGACACCCACTGTTTCTGCACCTCGCTCGATTACGATGTGGAGAACCTTGATGCAATGGACGTACTCGTGGTGAACGGAGCAGACGGGAAAATCTATATCACAGCACGGACCGTTAAAGGGGAGGAGTTCCTTGGGGATAGTGTGATGCGTTACGCGTTACGCGTTACGGATGATGCCGCGGCGCCAGACCTGAAAAACCAGTATGACGCATTCGCGGCATCGTTCCGCCTGAAGATGAACTACAAGGAAGTAAACGAAAAGCTTTCGAAGATCTTTGACACCCCTGAATTTGAGAATGTTTCAGGCAACTGCATAAGCTGCAACACCTGTGCGTTTGTTTGCCCGACCTGCCACTGTTTCAAAATTTCCGATGAAAAAGTAAAAGACACCGGCGTTCGTTACAAGAGTTACGACTCCTGCAACAATGGTTATTTTACCCTCATGGCAGGAGGGCACAACCCACGCCCGGTGAAGTACCGCCGCTGGAGGCAGCGCGCCATGCACAAATTTGTTTATTACAAGGAGCGCTTTGGCGAGAACCTTTGCGTGGGATGCGGCAAATGCACCATCGCCTGCCCGGTGAATATCAGTATTTTTGAGGTTGTTAATCAGGTGGCAGTAGGCAATAGGCAGTAGGCAATAGGCAATAGGAGGATGATAGAGAGAAAGAAAATAGAGTCATATAAAGATCTTGAAATCTGGAAGAAGGGGGTGAGGTTTGCGATTGAAATTTACCAGATTACCAGGGAATTTCCAGCCCATGAGCAATTTGGGTTGATAAATCAGCTTCGCAGGGCTTCTACTTCGATTCCTGCCAATATTGCCGAGGGATATGGCCGCGAAAGCACAAAAAATTACATCCAGTTTCTAAAAACAGCAAGAGGATCATTGAACGAAGTTGAAACTTTTCTTTACATCGGATTCGGCCTCGGTTATTTAGATAAAGCGAAACTAGATGAACAGATTGAAAAAACGACAGAGATTGGAAAAATGATAAACGGCCTGATCAAAAAACTCAATCCTTGACCAATATTGCCTACTGCCTACTGCCTACTGCCTATTGCCTAATTTTTCAAAAACATTCAACACGATGGAACAGTTATTAGTGCCAATGATCTGCAAGATCGATAAAGTCATCCAGGAAACGCCGGATATCCGCACCTACCGACTGAAATTCAGGGAGGAAGGGATGATGGAAACATTCACCTACCTGCCCGGCCAGTTCGTGGAATTCTCGCTGCTGGGTTCGGGAGAATGCACCTTCTGCATCGCATCTTCCGCCACCCGGAAAGGTTTTTTTGATTGTTCCATCAAGAAAGCAGGTGTTGTGACCGCCGACATTCATACCAGCCTGGAGGAAGGTGATGAAGTAGGAATCCGCGGGCCATTCGGGAACTGGTTCCCTCTGGAGGATATAAAAGGAAAAAATTTACTGTTTGTGGGCGGAGGGATCGGCCTTGCACCATTGCGTTCGCTGATCCAGTACTGCATCGACAACCGCGGCGATTACAAGGATTTTACCATCCTTTACGGCGCGCGCACTTCGGCCGACATGTGCTACAAAGACGAGATCAAAGAGTGGCAGGATGACAAAACGCTCAAGGTAGTTCTTACCATCGACAAGCCCGAAGAAACATGGACCACCAATGTTGGTGTAGTGCCCAAAATTCTCGAAGAGGTGGTGAAGCCTGTGATCGAAAACACGAAGGTGATCACCTGCGGCCCGCCGATCATGATCAAATACACCATCCAGTCGCTGCTGAAGCTCGGCTTTGCCGATAAAGACATCATTACCACCCTGGAGATGAAGATGCAGTGCGGGCTTGGTAAATGCGGCCGGTGCAACATCGGGTCGACCTATGTATGCAAGGATGGGCCGGTATTTACCAATGAGCAGTTGAAAGGATTGCCGGACGAGTTTTAAAAAGCTATATCAGATGTTCAAGTTTTGAAAAGAAGGTCACAATGTCGTAATGAATCTCATTTTCAGTCATACATTTTGAAAGAGACTCACGGTTTATTATCAGATCAGATTTAGCTTTAATTCGTTGAAATAGAGAATCTTCATTTTCGAATAAAATTTTCTTTCCATCTACTACACAGAAAACATTAGCTTTAACCTCTTTCCATGTCGATTTCAATGGCAAGGTGAGGTTTTCTTCCATGAAAAAGGAATCAACGATAGAAGTAATTCCCTGTGATATTAAATCTTCCTCTTTCAGGTTCATCTTTTCAAGAATAGCTGTTTTCCAGATATCAGGGATCAGGAGATAGTTCTCAATATTTTTTCTGTTCCATTCATATAGCACTTCATTCCCGGGTTCAGGATGAAACGCGGCATCTGTATCATAGTCAAAAAGGATCACCCTTTTTACTTCCGGAATGATTTGTTTAAGTCCGGAATAATGACGATCAGCAAAAGTCCTCATCACTTCCTTTGAAGATCCGCCCATTTTTTGAATGTAATATTTTTTCAGTAGCTGTGTTTTTTCAAGAATAGTCGCCCATGAATTCAATAACCGTTCATCATCTTCTCCTTCAACATAAAGGATAAATGGCGATTCACAGGCATGAACTACCACCATGTTTTCGATCTCAGTCAAAGCCGTTATTACGGCGGGCTTTGAATCAATACGCCTTGGTTTAGCTGAAAGAACAGAAATAATGGTTTGGTTGTCAACCCCTTTTATGAATTCTTCGGCATGGGTGGCAATGATAAACTGAACATTTGTTCTTGTTTTCAAATAATTTAATATAATCCGCTGAAGATTCACATGCAGATGCGCATCCGGTTCATCAAAGAGAATGGTGGTTACGCCGCTGTATCCATATATGAAAGCAAGCAGAGTGATGATCTGATGAAATCCGGATCCTCCGGCAATAATATCGAATTCTCTGTTGTTTTCTGCTTTGTAAGCAACCTTTATCTCCGTACTGATTCTCTTTTGATACTGAGGAGGCAGTAATTCAACGCCAAACCAATCCCGAATTTTTGAGCGAATTTCTTTCCATTCAGAGTTCTCATTAGAAACGGATTTTTTTGAAGGAATTTCATCATCTGCGACATTCTGATCAACAACCCGGAACAATAAATTCCTGATAACAGAACCGGGCTGGGCTTTCCCAACATTTTTTCTTACAATCCCATCATCATACCACATTTCCGAGGGCTCAATGCCTGAAAATGGTGGAACATATACAATTCGCGGTAGATTGCTCTTTTCATCCAACTCGGTGAATCTTTTCCATCCACCCTTTGGAATGGCATAAATTGATTGTGGGGTTTGATAGCGCATTAAAACTCCAAATTCCGTCTCATTTCCTACAGAATCTTTCCATGAAACCTCTATCTCAATATAGATGTACTCTTGTTTTTTTGCACCCTTTTGAGAAGGATATCTTCGGTCGGTCCGGTCGGTCCATAGCAGGTTAAACTCAGGAACAGGCAAGGCAGTAAAATTTGGAAGAACAATCTGGATGCCCCGACTGCCTTTTCTTTGAGACCGGTGAAATTCATCCACACAAAACTGCCAAATTGCCAAAGCCTGCAGTACGGTGCTTTTTCCGCTATTATTTTGCCCGACCAGCAGGTCAAAATCGGTAAAAAGATAGGTTTGCTCTCGGATCTTTTTAAAATTCCGGATTACTAATTTTGTTATCATTGTTTTGTCCTGTTGACTTTACACTATTGTTGTTTTCTTTGCCTCACTAAATCATCACCAAAGATAGCATCTTTGTTCCGACGCCCAGTAAAGGGCGTTTCTCATTTTTACTCCTACGTTTACCGTTGTTCCCAACTCGAATTCCTCAATCTATTGGTGAATTCATAATCCTCCCAGTTGTTCCATCAGAATTGATTTCCATTCCCGATACATTTTATTCGATACTGCCTGAAAAAATCCGGAGATATCATTCGCTTCCGGCGAAATGAACTTCAAAAAATATCTATCAGGGATTCCATTTTCACCCAGTTTGTTATTCATGAAATCAAAATGTGTAGTTCCATCTCTGAGTTTGGCCTTGTTTTTTTGCCGGTCGTCTTTTTCCTTTTTTATCTCCACGACAACAATATCATTGGTGTTTTTTACCCAAAGGAAAAAGTCAGGATTGAAATTCTCCTGTCGTGGATGGGTTTTCCCTTTTTGCGCCGGTTTATAAGAATAGGGAAATGAATAGAATCCTTTATCTGCTGATTTAATAATACATTTGAACGAGTCGGCGTGGTGAAACAGTGCTTTGGTGAATTCAATTTCCGGCGTGTAAGAAACAAATATTGCATTCAATGGGGAGCGAAATTTGCTGCCGGGGATCAGGTTCAGCTTTGTTTTGAAATCATCCAATCTCGAAATCTCCTCGTCAAGAATGGCTTTCACTCGGTCTATCTTTGTTCCGGCTTTTTCCTGCTCAAGATTGTGAATCTCTTCATCAATTTTAGTAAACTGAGTGAAAAGGATGCTTTCATCGCCGGTGTACCACTTAGACGAATCATCCGTAAAAAAGAAAGCGCCATGGGTGCGCAGACTTTCTTCACTGAATGATTGAACGGAGAAGTCCTTTATTTCTCTGGTAATTAATGAATCAGGACGAAGAGAAATTCTTGGAACCAGTTTACCCATTTCCCAAAAAAATGATCCAAACGAGCGTTGTGCATTGTGATAATTGGCCTTGCTTAAATAACCTTCTTCATATCCTTTCGCTGATAGCTCCTGGATAATGGCATTCTTCAACCGGGTTTTAGGCCATTCCAAGGCAAGTTTTTCGTTTTTATCCTTTAAATATGCATGAAGATTGGCTACGGCAACGTCGGTTTCATAAAACTCCTTATCCTCAAAGGCATAAGATATTTCACCACTCACGGCGTATTCCTGTTTATATTCGGCCAACCTTCGCTGATCCCCGAAACCAAACTTGCCAGTAAATTCCGCAGGTGTATCCTTTGATTCGGTTGTGGTTTCTACCGGCTCATAGTGTAAGTTGTAAAGAGAGAAAGCATATTCTTCCCGTCTTTCGTCATAGCCCCAGCTTAAACGGTTTTCAATTTCGGCTACTTCGTTGTAGAGATCATTGATCTCCGGGGTCCATTTTTCATGATTGCAAACGCTGATCAATGGCGAAATTCCCTCTTTCTTCAATGATGGCGGAACCCGTAAGCCTCTTCCAAGAACCTGGGCGATCAAAAGTTTCGAATTGAAAGCACGTTGTTTATGCGGGACGATCAGGAACACATTTTTCACATCCCAACCTTCCGTTAACATCGCGACCGAAACGATCCATTCGACCGGATTATCAGCATTGTCGACTGTTTTTAAAAGGGTCAGATTCTCTTGTCTGACTTGTTCGGCGCTTTTGTCATTTCGTTCCGGGATGCCTTTGATCCGTTCTTTGTCTTTTGCCGAAGAAGGAAGTCCTGAAGTAACCCAGATCACCTTCTTCATGGCTTCCTCGCGCGAAATCGCATGAATCGTCAGAAAATCGACCAACATTTTCCATTCAACAATAGCGTCTGCAATACTGGCGCACACCACAATGGTGAGCGGCTTTAAATATTTTCCGTATTTCTCTTTATTTCTCAAATGAAGCGCCCAAACATCCTGGTACCCCTTATCATCCTTGTACTCATCGTATTTCTTGGCATCCAGCTTTTTTACGATCCCATGCTCAGTGGCATCTTTAATGGAGAACCGATAGATCACATCGAGAAAGTACTGGTTGTATTCACCATTGCGGTCACGGTAATAAGGGGTACCGCTTACTCCGATGATATAACGGAAACCGTATTTTTCATCCTTCAGAAAATCGAGCCATTTTTTATCCCGGGAATCACTTGCACCTGTATAAATGTGGTGTGCTTCATCATTGAGTACCAATACATCGGCGCCGTCTTCTCTGAAACTGTCATCCACCGACGACCCGGTGCGGGAATAGGTAGCATGAATGTTTTCGATGCAGATATCATTGACCAGGATTGACTCATTGGCGTTTTTTATTTCCGGTTGAACGAACCCGGGGTTTACCGATCGCAGCAAAACCAACAGGTCGCCGCGGCTGTTCAGGTCATTGAATTTGCCGCTCAAACCCTCCTCAATCGTCAGTGAAGGACAAAGCACCAATACCCTGTTAACCAACCCCTCACAAAGCGCGATTTGAGAAATGGCAAAAAGTAGGTAACTCTTACCCGAGCCGGTGGCCAGGTCAAGTGAGCAGGACTTCTTGCCAATCAGGGGAAAATGTTGTTCCGACAGATACTCCTCCAATGTAGGAAAGATCTGCCTGATTTTTTCGTTATTCCGGTAATTCTCTTCAGCCAATGATTTCAGATCCGGATAGTTACCGGAGAGCAGGTATTGCAATGCCGTTTTGGTTGCATCCCGCAAAAAAGAATAATCATCGTTGAACAGGGCCTCCAGGTAATCGTCGTAGCGGTTGACCTGTTCGATTACTTCGGGAGAAATGCTGGTTTGGCGCAAAACCAGTTCGCTGTTTCTTACCCTAATTGCCATGGTAGAAGTCGTTTTTAGTGAAAACCAGCGATTTTTCATTGCCGTAAATGTCGATCAGGATCACGGCAAGCTGCCCATCCGTCCATCGTTCAGGGTCAAACGCGATGTCAACCGTTTCGGAATCGGGTATTACAATATCCTCCGCCCAGTAATGTTCATCCATGCTAAAAACGGGATGGTTATAATTGAAATCGAGCAGGATCAGCGACAGCGTTTCAAAGTTCGCGAAATCTTCGGGCGAATAAAGTAACCCGTTTGAACGAAATTCCTTCAACCGGATCACCATTTTGTCTTCCTCGAACATGCCATGCGATTGTTTGCCGGTAAGCAGTTCGTAATTCACCACCGGTTGCGAAATAAAATCAAATCCGAAAGAGTCGATTACCTCGTTTACAGCGCTCTCCGACCGTGGCTGTTTGAGGCTGGCCAGGGCATCCGTCTTTCCCGAATTGTGGGCCTCGATCAATCGGATGAGCACCGAAGCCGGCACTTTCAGGAATGTGTACACCGTGTTTCCATGCCTCACTTCATCCTCCATGAAATTGATGCTGTCTTTGGGCACAATCACATACATACGATCGCCGGCCCGTCCGTCCAGGTAGGCATGCAACTGTTTCACGTATTCATAGTCGATGGCTACATTTTTTCGCTCCGGGTAATTCCATACCAGTACCGGGTAAACCCCGATATACCCGTCTAACTGAAACCCATGAATATCGTGCAAATGCGGGCGAACCTCGAACAATTTCATGACAAAGGCCCGGTATTGCGGCCAGTTGTAGTTCAATATCTGCTCCTTGTCGTAAATCCCGGCATTATAGAGCACAAATGATCTCGCCTTCAGTGGTTTTGGTTTCGGTACTTTGGCTTTGGGTTCGATGAAGGAAATCTTATAGGTGATATGGTCCTTCTTGATAATCTTCAGCCCATTCTCATCCTCTTCATAGTCACGGATCAGGAACTTTTCTTCGGGACAAACCAGGGAAAATTCATCAAGACCGGAAACTTCAAGTAATAAATCATGAAGTTTTTTGAGAAAATCATTGGTGATATTTAATTGGCCTATCTTGGCTTTCTCTGAAACCAGGAAAAAGGCTCGTGAGCTATCAAAAGATGCTTGGTTATTAATTCTATCAAATTGTTTACGGTCATCTGTTTGGGGATTACCGACAACTGACGAAAGTTCAAGCATTCTTGTCTGAATAGTATACATTGAAAGTTTGCCACAATCAATTCCAATCCATTTTCTTTGTAGTTTCTCAGCAGTAGATAGTGTGCTTCCACTCCCAGCAAAACAGTCAAGAATAATGTCGTTCTTGTTTGATGATGCTTTGATCAATCGTTCTATTAAAAGTTCAGGTTTTTGAGTAGGATAATCCATTCGTTCAATGGCAACTGGATTAACAGGAGGGACGTCACTCCATACAGAATCCAATAAATCACCGCCAATATTGTCCAAATAAATTATTCTTTTCCCTCCACCTGTCGGATTTACATCATCCCTGTATAGCCTCCCATTCTCATCCTTTTTCCATCTAGACAAATATTTTTCACTATGAGGTTTATAGACATTGTTCCATAATCGACTATCACCAGATTTACCATAACCTAATACAATATCATGCTTTCGGGGAAAGTTTTTAGCAGTCTTTCTTTTAAATCCGAAATAGTGCCATATGATTTCATTTATAAAGTTGACTTCGCCGAAAACCTCATCTAAAATTATTTTTATGTAATGACCTTTTTTATAATCCAGATGCACATAAATACTCCCATCCTCCGCCAGTATCTCTCTCAGGAAGATCAATCGTTTCCTCAGGAATTCGATGAACTGTGCTCCTTTGATCTTGTCGGAATAGGCCTTCTCCTTATCCTTCATGAAATCCTGTTTGGTAGCGAAGGGAGGGTCAATGTAAATGAGTTTGATTTTGTTGCGCAGGCCGTAGGTATTGGGGCCGCCCTCTTTCAGGTCCTCATAGAGGGTTTTCAGCGCCATGAGGTTGTCGCCGAAGATGAGCATGTTGCGCCAGCCGTCGGGCCAGGGGTTTTCTTCATTAAAAACCCGAACTTCTTGCAGCGGCGCCTCGAGCGTGTTGGTGAGGATGTGGGCTTTGGACTCTTTACCGGCGTAAACGAGTTTGTATTCGGCGTTGGGTTTATAGGGGTTGGTTTTTGATTCAGGCATTGAAGATCAATTGTTAAGAAATGATTGTACCCCGGTAATCAAATGATTGAAGCTCCAGCTTCTGTTTACGCAAATATTCATGTATTTAGGGATTTCACGCGAAGCAAATCCCTTTTGAAAATCAGGGATGAGCTTTCGTAATTCCTCAGAGGCTGTCACGCGATCAGGATCGCGGAACTTTGCCCAATTCCGGTAATGATCGGCTTTAAACCGGGGGTAGGCCATTTGAATAGCATCCATGTCGCCTAAATACCACGCTTCAGGTTCGCGACATGCAATGCGGATAAGATTTGGAATCGGACCGGCATTGTCAATTGACTGCTTCAATTCTGCTTTCAGTCGGATACAATCCGATGAGTCCTGGTCATGGATGACAATAATTTTAACTGGGATTGTTGACTTTTTAGATGCCTTGACTTTTTTTGGGATCTCTTTTTGAAGATGTTGTTTTCCTTCGTGCTGTCGAATGAAGCAGTTCTGCTTCAGAATGATGCCATCAGGAAGCAATCCTGGAAGTATATTTTCCAAAAAATGTTTCATGGAGGGTTCCTCCACAAGTATTTCAACCCTGATGTTTTTCATTTTGGATGACTTCCGTTGAAATACTCCTGTTTCCATAGATAACCCAGCAGATCTCCTTCTTTCACGAGCGCTGATATCATTTCATTATCCTTGGCCCGCAAAATTTCGGTAAAACCTTGATTTTTTACCAGCCAGAACGCTTCAGTCAAATCAGTATGATTGAGTAGATCTGGAGAATGCGTCGAAATAAATACCTGCCCGCCACGGAAAGAGTAGTCTCTGAATTCTTCCATCAGCTCCTCCATCAGGGTAGGGTATAGTTGATTTTCAGGTTCCTCAATACACAACAGTGGGTGTGGTTTCGGATCGTACAATAAAACCAGGTATGCAAACATTTTAATGGTACCGTCAGATACAAAGCGTGCAATGAATGGATCTTTGAAACTGCCATCCTGAAATTTGAGGATAATCCTTCCATCTTCTGTTGAAGTGGCTTTAACATCCGAAACTCCCGGAACCCGTTCTTTCATCTTTTCCAGGATCCGGTCAAAAATAGCAGGATGTTTCTCGTATATAAATTGAGCAACAAGGGGGAGATTGTTTCCAGTGGGAGTTAGATGTTCTGCATATCCGGCTTCCTGACTTGGTCTGGCTTCGGTAATATGAAAATCGGACACGTGCCAGTTTTCAATAAAAATCCTGAAGGCATTTGCTGCTTTAAATCGTTGAAATTGGCCAAGCCCTTTGATTGCAAGAATATCAGGAGAGCCAAGAGTTTGAATCTCACGGGCAAGTTCTTCATCTTTTTTATCAAATAATTCTTCATTTGTGATAGCAAATCCTTCACCCTTTGAAAAATCAAGAAAATGATATGGCGACCCGTAACTACCTCTTTTATACCGTAAAATTTCGCGTTCAATGATGGGATATCCATCATCTTCGGCAATTATCAAAATATAAGTAACCAATCTTTCTTTACCCGCAATACCGATTTTGAACTTTAATTCGATCTCTATATTTCCGGTTTCTCCACGACTTATCATCTCTTTGAATCCACCACGCTTTTGAAGCGCTTGTCTGACATTATTATTCAGCGCATCTCTTAAAAAACCAAACACATCAAAAAGTGTTGACTTTCCCGATCCGTTTGCTCCCACAAAAACAGCCACGGAAGGAAGATCATTCAATTCAAGTAATCGAAAGGTTTTATAATTTTTCAGACGGATACTCTCTATTTTCATTGGAATGATTTAAAATTCAGAATTACTAGTGATGCGTTAACTTTTAAATAATTTCTGTAAAATAATTGATATAAAATGCTGAATTCAAGCTGCAAATGCAACTTTTTGATTTGTAAATGTAGCCAAATAAAATTCAATTGGTGTTAAAAATCCTAATTTTTTCCTTGGTCTGTTATTTAACTGATTTTGAACGTATTCGATATCTTTATCGGTAATG
>JBBQUQ010000099.1:0-12159 GCA_038212325.1 Bacteroidales bacterium | reverse complement strand
AGGGCTTCTCATGAAGCAGCACTGTAAAATTATGATGCCGCGCCACTTTGTCAAGCAGGTGCATCATCAGTTGGTTGTGGTCGATGGAGAGATTAACCTCCTCGAATACCGGCGCACATTCAAACTGGTTTGGAGCGACTTCATTATGCCGCGTCTTAACCGGGATGCCCAGGCGGTGTGCTTCGTATTCGAATTCCTGCATAAACGCCAATACCCGCTGAGGGATCGTACCAAAATAGTGGTCCTCCAACTGCTGGTCCTTCGCTGATGAATGGCCGAACAAGGTCCTGCCGGTGAGCACCAGGTCAGGCCGCGCCAGGTAAAGGGCATTGTCAACAAGAAAATATTCCTGCTCCCAACCCAACGTTGCAAAGACTTTGGTGATATTCTTGTCAAAATACTGGCAAATATCTACGGCTGCTTTATCAATGGAAAAGATGGCTTTGAGAAGCGGCGTTTTAAAATCAAGCGCTTCTCCCGTATAGGAAACAAAAACGGTAGGGATGCAAAGCGTGCGGTTCATGATAAATGCCGGTGAAGTCGGGTCCCAGGCTGTATACCCGCGAGCTTCGAAGGTACTTCGGATGCCGCCGCTTGGAAAGCTAGATGCATCCGGTTCCTGCTGCGTCAGCTCGCTTCCCCTGAATTTTTCGATTCCCTGGCCTCCCTCAACCGGGTCGACAAATGCGTCATGCTTTTCAGCGGTGGCACCGGTCAATGGCAAAAACCAATGGGTGTAATGGGTGGCTCCGTTGCTGATTGCCCATGCTTTGATGCCGGCTGCAACCTGGTCGGCAATTTTCCGGTCGATCCTCTCCCCTTTTTCAATGGAGTTCATCACCTGGTTGAATGCCTCTTCTGTAAGGTATTCGCGCATGGCTGCCTTGTTAAAGGTCAGTTCGCCAAAATATTCGGAGGCCTTCCTATGAGGGAATTCAACAACAGGCTGTACGCGGGTCATGGCCGTCTCAAGGGCTCTAAAGCGCAAATTATTCATTGGAACGTAAAATTAAGTTCAAATACTATTGACCGGTTATCCCCGGAACTGTTTTCTTCCTGAAAATAAGCAGCCCGACAAATGTAATAAATCCATTCAAGATCAGGAGTTCAAATCCGAACCTGTAACCGTTGAAGATATTAACAGAATACTCGCTCATTAAAAAGCATAATACCGGCGAAAGCAGTGCGATCAATGGAACCCAGCGATCACGAACAGCGAATTTTGTGAATAACCCGAATGCAAAAAGTCCAAGCAGCGGGCCATAGGTATAGCCGGCAACGGTGAACAACTTGTCAATAACAGCCCTGTCGTTGATGGCCCTGAACAAAACGATCACCATCAGGAGAATTATAGCAAAAGCAATGTGGACTGTTTGCCTGATATGTTTCTTCCTGTTTTCAGACAGTTCAGTCCGTTTATTTAAACCGAGAAAGTCGATGCTGAAGGAGGTAGTCAGCGATGTAAGGGCCCCGTCGGCACTGGGATATGCAGCAGAGATGAGCCCGATCAGGAATACGAGCCCGGCCACCGGTACGAGATGGTTTATGGCAATAACCGGGAAGAGATCGTCGGTCCTGGCCGGCAATTGAATCCCCTTAGCGGAGGTAAAAAGATAGAGGCTGGCTCCCAGGAAAAGGATCACGAAGTTGACCACCACCATGATCCCGGTGAAGGTGAACATGTTTTTCTGAGCGTCTCTGAGCGAACGGCAGCTCAGGTTTTTCTGCATCATTTCCTGGTCGAGCCCTGTCATCACAATGGCGATGAATGCCCCGCTGAAGAGCTCCTTCAGAAAAAACCGCTTGTCGCTCCAGTCGGTGAAGATCATTTTTGAATATGAACTTGCGTATACTTTGTTGACCATCTCCCCCAGGTTCAAGCCCATGCTGTCGATGATCAGGTAGATCGACAACACCAGCGACAACAGCATGAAGGTTGTCTGAATCGTGTCGGTCCAGATGATGGTTTTGATGCCTCCTTTGAAGGTATAGAGCAATATCAGCACAATAAAAATCAGGACGGTAACAAAAAACGGGATGTTCCATGCATCAAAAATGAATACCTGGAGTACATTCACGACAAGGAACATCCTGAATGATGCGCCAATGGTGCGGGAAAGGATGAAGTAAAAAGCGCCTGTTTTGTACGACCAAAAGCCAAACCTCGTCTCAAGATATGAGTAAATCGAGGTAAGGTTAAGTCTGTAATAGAGCGGCAGCAATACATTCCCGATTACAAGGTACCCGGCGACATACCCGATAACCATCATCATATATGAAAAATTCGCAGTGCCAACCCATCCCGGAACCGACATGAAGGTGACTCCCGACATAGAGGCGCCGATCATACCATAAGCCACAACAAACCATGGTGAAGCCTTGTTCCCAATAAAAAAACTGCGGTTGGTCGATTTGCGCGCAGTCAGCCAGGTGATTACAAACAACAATGCCGTATAGGCGAGGAAACAGAGGAGTATGATTGTTGGGGTCAAGGGAGAGGGCTAATTAGAAGGTGAAATGGTGAAATGGTGAAATGGTGAAATAGCGAATAGCGAAATAGCGAAATTACAGGGCATTGGCGAGGGAGATAAGGTCGGGAAACAGAAAATCGATCTGGTGGGGGTGTTTTTTTGCTGGTTCACCATCATGTGATATCAGGACTGTTTTCATTCCGGTCCGTTTACCAAAGAGCATGTCGGAAAGTGAATCGCCGGCCATGATAGAATGGTTGAAACGAATTTCCGGAAAAAGTTTCCTGGCCCTGAGCGCCATGCCTATCCCTGGTTTTCGCATGACAGACCTTTCTGACCTGAGGTGTGGAGAAAAAAGTGCCAGATCAACCCTTCCGCCTGCATCTTCAATTGCCGACATCATCCTGGCATGCACGGATTCTACATCTTTAACACTCATCAGCCCTTTTCCGACCCCCTGCTGGTTGCTCACCACGATGATCCTGCCAAATACCTCGCTGAACCGGCTGATCGCTTCGGGAACATCAGGTAAAAATTCAAACTGGTCCCACATTCTGACATAACCACCAACGATGCGGCGGTTGATCACGCCATCGCGGTCGAGGAACAGGGTCCAATTGCGATCAATCTTTAAAGTCTGTAAATTCATGCTGTGCTTTCAGGTAATCCTCAGGTATTCCGATATCCAGGAAAAAGCCGTCGGCAGGGTAACCGTAAAACTTCAAATCGTGGTAAAAATTCTCAAAGCAATCTTTCTCAATCGAGAACCGCCCCCGTAATTCAGGCACCATGAGGAACGATTTTTCAATGATGTAAACTCCCCCATTGATATAGCCGGGACCGGCTGACAGGCTTCTCTCCAAGAATCCGTTTAACCTCCCTGCACGGGTAATGGTAACACGACCGTAACGGCTGGTATCATCGAGTTTTCGAAGGGCAAGGGTGGCGTCTGCTTTTTTCTTCAGGTGATACGCCATCAGTTGCCGGTAGTCAAACCGGAAAAGGCTGTCGCCGTTCATCACCAGCGCACGGGGGCCTTCGATCTTCCACAAAGCGAGCCGTATCCCGCCACCCGTTCCAAGAGGTTCATTTTCAACAGAATAATTAATCTGCAGGGATTTGTAACAGTCTTTGAAATGTTCCGAAATGATTTCATGCTTATAGCCCACTGCGAGCACAACCCTGGTAACATCCCGGGAGATAAGGTAATCGAAAAGATATTCAAGAAATGGCCGCTTGTTGATCAGGGCCATCGACTTTGGAACATCACTGACGACTTTTTGCAGGCGGGTTCCAAAACCTCCGGCAAGAACGATTGCCTCCATGGTCAGCCCTCTTTGGGGAACAAGGTTGATTCAACCAGTTCGCAAATGATATGGCCGATGGTAATGTGCGACTCCTGGATCCTTGGCGTGTCCTGAGAAGGAATGTTGATCAGGAAATCGCATAAGCCGGCCAGTTTTCCCCCGGTTTCGCCGGTGAATCCAATGGTGGTGATATTCATTTCACGGGCAACCTCAAAGGCACGTATGATATTTCCCGAATTGCCCGATGTGGAAAGTCCGAAAAGTATATCGCCCTTCCGGCCGGTTGCCCTGACCATCCTGGCATACACTTCATCAAAGGAATAATCATTTGCAACGGCTGTTAAAAAAGAGCTATTCACATGCAGTGCTTCTGCCGGCAAGGGTGGACGGTCATAATAGAACCGGCCTGAAAACTCTGCAGCAAGGTGCTGGGCATCAGCAGCGCTGCCTCCATTCCCGCAAAACATCACCTTGTTCCCCCTGGAAAAAGCATTGGTGCAGGCAACAGAAACTTTACGCACTTCGCTGATCAGAAATGAGTTTGTCAGTATTTTTTGCTTTACTTCTATCGATTCTTTTAAGGCTTCAATGATACGCATAGGCTTAATTGTGAAATGGTGAAATGGTGAAATGGTGAAATGGTTAAATGGTCCATGTCGAGAGTCCTTTCGATGTAAACTCGTATCTTTTGGTTTGGCCTCCGAATTTCTTCAAGGCTTCGATTACTTTTGAGCGGTTATTGCCGGGGCAGTAGAAAAACATGAAACCACCCCCGCCTGCACCGGATATTTTTCCGCCCGTTGCACCACTGTTCATGGCCGTTGCGTAAATTTCATCAATGAAATTGTTGCTCACTCCTTCGGCCAGGTTTTTTTTGAACCGCCAGCCAAAATCGAGAATTTCACCGATTTTATCCAGTTCACCCATCAGGATGGCCTCCTTCATCATCACCGCCTGGTCTTTGAGCTTATGCATGGCTTCAAGCGATTTCGCATTTTTTGCCAGTACATTTTTAGTCTGCTGCTCAATGATGCTGGACGAAAGCCTGCTGGTTTCGGTATGATAAAGAATGAGGTTGTGGGACAATTCATCAAGGTACTTTTCACGGATCCTCAAAGGGTTTACGATCACCTTATCTTCCCTGGAAAACTCCATGAAGTTCACTCCGCCAAAAGTTGCAGCATACTGATCCTGTTTCCCGCCGGCCATGCCAAGGTCATTTCGCTCGATTTCAAAGGCGAGGTGCGCCAGGTCATATTCGCCCATCGGGATGTTCAGCCATTCGGCGAAAGCACCGACAATTGCGACGACCAACGTAGAGGAGGTTCCAAGCCCCGATCCAGGGGGAGCGTCAACATAGGTAGAAAGCTCGAACGATAGCGGTTTCCGGGTAAAATCACGGACAATCCTATTATAAATTCCCTTATGGAGGTCAAGGTTCCCGTCAATGGCCAGGTGTTCCGATACATCCAGGCTATAGAACTCTTTTTTATCCATGGAATTGAGCACAATCCTGCCATCATTCCTCGGCTGGATGGTGGCATAGGCATACATGCTGATGGTGGCGTTGAGGATCGCGCCGCCATAGAGTTCAGAAAAGGGGGCCACATCAGTGCCTCCGCCAGCCAGTCCCAGGCGTAAGGGTGCTTTGCTGCGAATGATCATATAAAAACGACAAGTCAGTTACTTCAAACGAAATTACCGCAAAGTTATTTGAAAATTGACATAAAAACAGGCCGGGGGTGATCATTTTCTGATATGGTCTAAAAGTTGACCGATTGTGTCAACCATTTTTCCCCAGGAATACTTCTGCTTTTCAATGGCAGCATTGGCGGAAAATTCAGGTTCTTTATTTTCATCGTAAAAACGGATAATCGCTGCTGCAATTTCGGAAGGATCTGTATTGACAACGTACCCGACGTTTTCATGCGGGACAAATTCGGCTAGTCCGCCCACATTGGTGATGATCATGGGTTTGTTGAAATGATAGGCAATCTGGGTAACCCCGCTCTGGGTTGCGCTTTTATACGGCTGCACCACGAGGTCGGCGGCGCAGAAATAATTTCCAACCTTGCTGTCGGGGATGAAATCGTTGCTCATGATCACTTGGTACGCAAGGTTGTATTTTGCAATGATCTCGTGGTACGGCTTCGGATCACAGTAAAATTCCCCCGCGACAAGCAGTTTGATCTTCATTTGTTGCAAACGTTTGTCTGCAAAGGCTTCCAGGAGCAAATCCAGGCCTTTGTAATCGCGGATAAAACCAAAGAACAAAATATAGTGAAAACCCGGGTCAAGTTGCAGCTTTTCAAGTGCTTCCATCTTTGAAACCGGCTCGCCGAAATTGTCATACAGGGGATGCGGACAAAACAGCTTTGGCATGGTGGAATCGAATTTTTCGAGGTCATCAAGCACCGATTTAGACATGGCCACACAGCCGTCCACACTGTCGATCCAATATCCGGAAAGCAGCCTGTCGCCGGGCCTGTGCTCATGCGGGATAAGGTTGTCGATGATGGTGATGATTCTTGAGTGCCTGTTTCCTTTGATGATCCTGCAGATGGTGCCAAAACAAGGAGCCATGAAAGGCATCCAGAATTTGACGATCACCAGGTCAGGCTTCATTTTTCTTAATTCCAGGCCGATTTTGATCCAGTTGAACGGATTGATGCTGTTGACCTTGATGTAAATGGGCAGGTTTTCAGGCGCCGGTTCCGATGATAGCTGTGTTTTGCCGGGGAATAATATGGACGGGTACTGAAGGCTGAAGGTATAGATGAAGGCATTTGCCCCGTTCAACCGGTATTCGCGGATTAGTCGTTCATTGAAAGTTGCCAGTCCGCCCCTTAATGGATGGGCAGATCCGATCAGCACGATTTTCTGCGGGGCGCTCATTCCAACCCCAGTTTCTCTTCGACCAGGTAGCTGTTCCTGTCGGAGGAGCTCCTTGAAACCAGTTCGCCCAGGAAACCTGCAACAAACAACTGGGTTCCGATGACCATGGCAAGCATTCCAAAGAAAAACAAGGGGCGTTCGGTCATTTTGAAAGCCTGGTGAAAAAATTTCTCATAGGCCAGGTAGCCTGCAATGACAAACCCTGCCAGGAAAATAAGGCTGCCCCAGAGCCCGAAGAAATGCATGGGCCGCTTTCCGAACCGCGAGGTGAAGGTGATGGTGAGCAGGTCGAGGTATCCTTTGTAAAAGCGGTCGAGCCCGTACTTCGTCTTGCCGAATTTCCGTTTCTGATGATGCACTACCTTCTCCCCTATTTTGGAAAACCCAGCCCATTTAGCCAGGAAGGGAATGTAGCGGTGCATATCGCCATAAACTTCAATGCTCTTGACTACAGGATTTCGGTAAGCCTTCAGCCCGCAGTTGAAATCATGCAGTTTGATCCCCGACATCCGGCGGGCCGACCAGTTGTAAAATTTGGTAGGAACAGTCTTTGAAATCGGGTCATGCCGTTTTTTCTTCCAACCCGAAACCAGGTCATAGCCCTGTTCGGTGATCATCCGGTACATTTCGGGCAGTTCATCGGGGCTATCCTGAAGATCCGCATCCATGGTAAAAACCACATCACCTTCTGCTGCTGCGAATCCGACGTTCAAGGCTGCAGCTTTCCCGTAATTCCGGCGGAATTTGATACCTTTCACACACGCGTTAGAAGCCCGGAGGTCAAGGATCACCGGCCATGACTTATCTTTACTGCCATCATCAATGAAAATGATTTCATACGAGTAATGGTTCGCCTGCATCACACGGGCAATCCATGCCGTAAGTTCGGGCAGCGATTCTTCTTCGTTTAGAAGCGGGATAACAACAGAAACATTCATCAAAAACGCATTACACCGATGTATTCAACGACGGATCTTCTTTTTTAAGGAAAATCGCCAGGATCAGGCCGATAACAGCTGATAGTGCAGTATAGGCAGCAAGTCCCCATACAGTCATCATCACCGGCGACATGAACTTGGATGACATTGAAACCGCCTGTTCGATCTGGTCATCTGACATTTCAGGGTTCGATGTAAGCATGTTTGTCCGCATCTGGTCGAGGAGTTCATTGATAAAGCCCGGGTGGATGAACTGAACAAATAAAAAGAGGTAAAAGGATGCAAGGATTCCGGCAAACAATCCGATCCAGAAGCACGAGCTGAATGCCTTGCCATAGCTCAGGAACCCATTTGAATACTTCTTACGGTATTCCAAGGTACCCCAAATCATTCCTGCAATGAGAAATACATAGCCGATCCAGCCTACAGTTTTGTTTAGATACAGGTCAAGCAGAAACATGATCAGTGAAAAAACGATCATGGCGCCACCGGAGATCAGCCCGTAATAGATTCCGTTGGAAATTACAGAACGAGGTTTTTCTTCCATGGGACAAGGAGTTTAGATTTGTTACATGGCAAACTTACAAAAAAAACAACAGCCTTGTAAAAAGAGGCCGATAAATTTGTATTTTTGCATCGGGTAAGTCTTATACGACCAGCTCCCAACTAACTCCCCCAGGTTTGGAAGAAAGCAAGGGTACGATGGTCGAGCGGTGCGATATAAGGGGCTTACCCATTTTTTATTTACGAATATGCGAATATTCGCATATTCGCCAATTGATCAAATGCTTTTAAAAATTCATCCCGAAAATCCCAGCGAACGGCAACTCAAAATCGTCGTAGATTGCCTGCGCCAGGGCGGTGTGATCATATATCCGTCAGACACGGTATATGGTATGGGCTGTGACATTACGCAGATCAAGGCGGTTGACCGGGTGGCCCAGATCAAGGGCATCAAGCGCGAGAAGGCCAACTTTTCATTTGTATGCAGCGACTTGAGCCAGCTTTCGGGCTACTCCAAACCGATCCCAAACCATACGTTCAAGGTAATGCGGAGGGCATTGCCGGGGCCGTTCACCTTTATTTTGAATGCCACCAACACGGTTCCGCACTTCTTCCAGAGCAAGAAGAAAACGGTTGGAATCCGTATCCCCGATCACACTGTGCCCATCCATATCGTCGAAATGCTTGGGAATCCAATCATGACCACTTCGATCCACTCGGATGATGAAATAGTTGATTATCAAACCGATCCGGAATTGATTTATGAAAGGTTCTATAAGTTGGTGGATATCGTGATCGACTCGGGTCATTGCGGGAACATCCCATCAACGGTTATTGATTGCACCGGGGATGAAATGGTGGTAACCAGGGCAGGCAAAGGGGATATTACCCAATATTAACCACTGATTAGCAATTATTTAGATAATTATTAATTTTTAATTTTTAATTTTTAATTTTTAATCCTACTTTTGCACCCTCAAATTCAGAGGCTGATTAGCTAGCTCAGCCGGTAGAGCATCGCCCTTTTAAGGCGGGGGTCCTGGGTTCGAATCCCAGGCTGATCACCAAGGAGGCTTAACGGCCTCTTTTTTTATTGGCTGATATTCAGCATAATTACAGTATTAACAAGGGTTTTCAAGTATGTATTATTTCACATGTGTAAGTTAAATAATGCTAAATAATTCGCAATAATGCACGTTTTCTAATACTAAATTAATACTTGACCTAATACCAAATTAATACCATGAGAAACTATGCTACCTATAAGATTGTCTGGAACCGGAAGAACCAGGACGGTGCCGCATTGGTACAAATTGAAATCCTTTTACCTGAAGGAAAACAAAAATATGTTGGCACTGGATTGAAGGTGACAGCATCGGAGTGGGATGTAAAGAACAGACAGATAATTGGCCCGTTTGCCACCCGACTCAATAAACAGATTGCAGAAAAGATAGCAAAGATCAGGGCACATGAACTATCTTTAATTGAAGACAACAAACTATTGACTGCAGTGGAAGTAGACTTAGCCTTAGAGAAAAAGGCTGCAGGTTCTTTTGTTGCTTTCATGCGGAATCAGATAGGTGCAAGAATTGATATTGCACCTGGAACAAGGTACCTACATACAAGAGTTACAAACCGGCTGGAGCAGCATGGCATCGTACGATTTACGGACCTAACTTATCTTAATATAGTTTCCTTTGACCAGTTCATTTCAAAGGAATTGAAGGCACAGCCTTCAATCGCCAAACATCATCAGGTTGTAAAGACCTACATCAATATGGCAACCAAGGCAAACCTTATGACTTATGGATCAAATCCATACCTGAAATTCACATTCAGCAAGGGAAAGAATAAGATAAGAACGCGTTTGGACAACAACGAGATTGAGGCGTTGATAAAAAAACCAGCATCAGTGACAAGAGACTGTGCTGTATTCCAACTGTTTACTGGCATTACTCACAGAGACCTGGAATGCCTTACGAAAAAAAATGTGCGTAGGGACGGATCAGATGTATGGCTCGAAGGATTACGAAAAAAGTCTGGTGAAATGTACAACATCTATCTTCTTCCTGAAGCGGTTGAAATCATTGACCGTTACTCTGGAAATGAAAATTTGATTCCATGTAAGGATCTGTGGGGATATAACCGCGACCTTAAAATTCTGGCTGCAAGTTGTAATTTCACAAAGGTATTGACCTCTTATGTTCTGCGTCACACAGCTGCTACATGGATGCTGAGAAAAGGTGTTCCCATCACAACAATATCAAACATCCTTGGTCATACAAGTATTGAAACAACTTTGATTTATGCAAAGCTGGAAAAGCAAATAATAAAAGAACAGATGATCAGTGCTTTTGCGAAGCCTCGCGAAAACACGCCTCGTAGTTCTGGACAAGTTCAGCCAACACAATCTTAGGGAGCTTCATTAACTTCTTAATCTTTTTTCGAGATGGCGAGGCCATGTGACCTAACTTCGTTTTGTATTTCGTGCTCATTGTGACTATTTTCACAAAAGTGCCCTGGCTGTAAAGAGGTCAAAGTTGTCGTTGAATAGTGCGCTTGCAGTAGCGATGGCTTCTGCTTTGGGCATCCCGATCGTTCCATCACTTTTGATGTAGCCAATGTCACCAAAGGCGAAATTGGCGCTGGCCGTAAGAATGATTTTTACTCCACTTGCAGTAAGGTTTGAACCGGGAGAGCCGGTCAGAAGTAGATTGCTGATCGGTGCTCCTTGCACCGCAGTTTTCAACTGCTCAATGTAATCCAGGATCATGATTTCGGTATCTTCATGATCTTCGGGCTCTATTTCAGTACCCGCTGGCCGCCCGGAGAGCGTTGCAACTATTTTGGCATTTTTTGGAGGTGAACAGGCATTTTAAAAGCCTTGAGCCGTCGACTTCAAAAATATCTGCGCTGAGCATGAAATCCCGGTTATTCGCCACCAGATCCTCACGGTTCAGTCCACCGGCCATTGCATAACAGAAATTATAGTTGGGGGCACCATACGTCCTGGCCTGATAAACTCCAATATCAAATCTGACATTCCCTGAAGCATCAACCGGTTTGTAATCCTGCCCCAACAAGGTATTTCCATCCTTAAACAAGCTCATGCGGACTCCTTCAACGCTGCCCGGCACCCCTGCCATGCCATTCATCGTGGTTTGAATCGTGATTCCAACGATGGTATTGTTTTCTGAAATCCAGTCATAATCCGGTGAAGCAATCTTTGCCGTCAAAACAATTTTAGATCCATCAAGCGCTATATCATAGGAATCGTGGATTTTGACATCGCGTATCAGATATGAAAAAATTGTTTCGCACCAGGCTAGAGGCTCCCAGAGGTCATCTGCAATGGGCAGATGGTTCTCCGATGATGGTGTGTTTTTCAGGATGAAAGTCCTGGTTTTACCAAGGAAGGCGACCGCGCTTGCTCCTCCCTGGATTTCATCGCCCAGGGCAACATTAAGTTTGTCAATTGAATCTATAAAGGGAAGGACATCTTTCTGGGCAATGCCAAGCTGACCGGCAACCACCGCCATTTCACGCAGGTCGCTCCGCGATGTCCGGGTGTCGATCTTGCCCAGTTCTGTGTTAAGTTTTTTAACTTCATCCACCGTCAGCTTAGTTGTCTTGCGGATATCTGCCAGTGAATCTTCAAGTTTCGCATTGCCTTTGATGATACCAACCACTGCAGCGCCGAAGCCGATAAGTCCTACGGTGATCATCTGAAGCACCTGCTGATACTTGTTGGCCTGGTCTGCAAGTTTTGAAAAAGCGCCTCCGGTCTGGTTTATTTCTCCCCGGAGGTCTTTTAATCTGCCGTTTACTTTCTGAAACTCCTTTTCCTTTTCGCCAAAATCTTTGGAATTTATATTCAGTTGGCGAAGTTCTGCATTCAGCTTTCTTGCTTCGGCTTCCAACTGTTTGAGCGTGGCATTGGCTTTTTCACCGTTAAATATCACGGTGGCTGTGGAAGTTTCGTTTTTAGCCATTGTTTATGGATTTATCAGATACGTTTTCGGTAATGGCCATCACTCCTCTATG
>JBBQUQ010000098.1:0-12339 GCA_038212325.1 Bacteroidales bacterium | reverse complement strand
CAACCTCGAAACAGCCGGAAGCTGGATGAAACTCTGGCAGGTTCCGTCACCGGTCAGCATGAATGGCCACTATTACCGGGGCATCAACCGCCTTGAGCTATCATCCGATCCTTTCAACAGCCGGGTTTATGGGACCTTTCAGCAGATCCGCGCCAATTATTGCTTCTTTCATTTATTTCAATGAAAAGATACTTAATACGCCTGACATCCCAATGTTCCGGAATATCTCCCAGCCATTCTACTCCGGAGGGTTTGTATGCTGGATATTTTGGCAGGTTATTCATGGCCACTGCGGTTACCAATTTGATTTTTCGATGCAACTATAAACTGATGCAATTTTTGTTTTAAAAGCTTATTGGGGAGGTTTTCTGTAATGTACTTGGCCACCTTGATATTGGCCTTATCGAGTTGCAAAAGTTCCACCAGCTCTTTATTGCCTTCTGCACAAAGAATGAGGCCGATTGGCTTTTGTCCACGCTCCAGGCTTCGACACTGCACATGTGTGCGTAGAAATCCCGCTGAAGTTCGTCCTTTAAAGGAAACAATAGTTTAAAATGCGACCAGCTGAATTGTCGCCACAGGGTAGCGACATTTTCATAATCAGGAAAAAGTTGAGCGAATTGAATGATCCGTCGAAGATTTTTTTCTTCGAAATTATTGCCATATTCCCGGACCAATTGTCGTGACAGCGTAGCGACAATTTGTTTTCCATATTCGGCACGCTGGTTATTAAGTATCTCTTTGGCTATCCTTGTTCCAATTCAAACGCCCAGGCTAGTCGAAAAATATACTTATTGGCTAAGGTTTCCCAATGCGCAGGAATATCCCCTAACCATTCTGCCCCTGAATCTTTATAGGCAGGATATTTCTTCTGTTTCATGTTTAGCTGGTCCAAATCACAAACATTCCGCAAATTGGCGAACGCATGCATCCAGCTTTCAAGTATGACCGGATTTGTCAGGCCAAATTCCGTGGCAACTCTTTTCTTCTCCGATCCTTTTTTTAAATTCGAAAATAACTTGCTCAGCAAACCCATTGAAACTACTTCAAGGCTCATCCATGCAGGTGGATTTATCGGGGATGTATAGGTGTTCTTATAATGCTGAATAAAAGTTTCGGTTGAACGGTTGATTTCATCGTACAAGGTGGCAATGTTCCTGTTAAAATGGTAATTGTCGCGATACATATTTCCATCTTCATACCAGTGACTCCCAAAGGTCATGGAGAATTCATATACAATTTTGGTGCGTAAGGCAACTTCAATTTTCTCAATGGCATTAAACACCAGTAACCGCAATTTCCGGTCAAATACATACAATTGAATGATCTCCTCGAAACTGATCGTATGATTAAAGGGGTGTGCCGGATCATTGTTGTCCTGGAAGGGGAACGTGTAGGCCCTAAGGCGGTAATAACTTATATTGGATAAATAGTGCGCTGCTTTAATTTCGTCGGAAAAGTTCAGTCCGCGCAGTTTGAGCCTGCTTATTTGCTCCGGGATGGAGAGGGGGGGCTTGGTGTATTTCATTTAACATGCCCTCCATGAAAATCGAAAACCCACCCTGGTGCGCTGTTCAAATGGGAAGCGTGGTGAGTCTTATTGCATACAAAAGTACAAACAAATATTTCAATCATCCAAATTTTTTGCATATTTATTTTTTTGATGTTGATCGCTTTGATTACACAATCAAATTATGATAGTTTGAGTATTGCCCGTATCAACCCATCACTCTCCTGTTCCAGTTTCAGAATATCTTCACTAACCTCTTCTATTGTCCGCAAAGGTTTGTGGCGATAGAAGTACTTATTGAAACTGATCTCGTAACCAATTTTAGTGGCATCCAGGTTGATCCATGCTTCAGTGATATGAGCCTTTACCTCTCGTAAAAAATAATCGTAAATATTCTCTTTCAATGGAACATTTTCGGTGTCCCTAAGATCGCTTTCGGTTTCATATTCCAGGTATTCCCCTTTTTTTCCGGTCGTATAATATCCGTAATCGGATAACTGGTTCTCATGGCAATCGAGATGTTCCAGCAATTGTTCCAATTTGGTACCGGCCAATTTCACTACCCCTTTCTGAACTTTTTCAGCACGGACATCATACCAGCTTATTGCATTCAGCAGGGAGTTTCGCTCAGAAGTGGAGAGCTTTAATTTGTTGGCTTTCAGGGCGGCATCCACCCTGTCCCTGAAAATATTGAAATCGTTGTACTCAGCGCCGCCAATCACCGTCATCAGTGCGGTAGCGGTACGCATCAGTTCCATCTGATTGTTCCATGTATCGGAACTGTTCAGTGTCTTCTTTTGTTTCGTATTCAGATTCATCTCCTGTTTTTCGCACCATTCCAGGATTTCCTTTTCGTATTTTGCCAGGTCAGTATAAACCTTGTCACCCCATGTTTCAAAGGCCCAAGCCATGGGTTCCCGGAGATTCTTGTCAAACCGGAGCGTTTCGATCCGTTCGGCCGAAAATTGTGCCTTCAGTCTTTTCGGGCGTTCAATGGTCACTTTGTAATAACCGAAATCGGTGTTGTCAAAGATATGAGCGGCAATACCCTCATCTTCTTTGGTGTCAGGATTTATCCTGCGTTCAACGGTTTTCATTTCTGTATACACCGAAACAATTTCGCGGATATGTTCCGGGGCAAACTCACAGTTTTTGTTTCCCAGGTTCTTACGAAGCTTTCGAAACAGTAACCCGGCATCGATCAATTGTACTTTTCCTTTACGGTTTGTCGCTTTGTTTTTGCTTAATATCCAGATATAGGTTGTAATACCTGTGTTATAAAACAGGTTGTTGGGCAATTGTACAATGGCTTCGAGCCAGTCATTTTCAATGACGTACCGACGGATGTTGCTTTCACCGCCACCGGCATCACCGGTGAACAGACTGCTGCCATTATGTACCGAAGCAATCCTGGAACCTAGCGGATTTTGAGACAGTGGCTTCATTTTATCGACCATTTCCATCAGGAAAAGCAGCTGGCCGTCGGAGGAACGAGGGGTTGCGTCAGCTTTTTCTTCCTTGCCCCAATAGTCCTTGAGTTGGATTTGAAAACGGGGATCAATGATCTCCTTACCGTCTTTGATATACTTCAGGTCGCTTGCCCAGGATTTGCCATACGGAGGATTGGACAGCATGAAGTCAAACTTGTTCTCTGAAAACTCATCAGTCGATAGCGTAGAACCCACCCGGATATTTTCGGGGTTGTTCCCTTTGATCATCATGTCCGATTTACAGATGGCGTAGGTTTCGTCATTGATCTCTTTTCCGTAGAGGTAAACATCACCAGTTGCGCGGATTTCGCCCTCTTCGTCCTTTATAAAATTCTGCGATTCGGTCAGCATCCCTCCGCTGCCGCAGGCAGGGTCGTAAATGGTAATGACCGGCGGCAGTTTATCCTGAACCGGCTCAAAGATGATGTGGGTCATCAGGTCGATCACTTCGCGGGGAGTAAAGTGTTCGCCTGCCTCCTCATTGTTTTCTTCGTTGAATTTTCGAATGAGCTCTTCAAATACATAACCCATTCCCAAATTTGACAATGGCGGGATTTTTCTTCCTTCAGGGTCGTTTTTTTCAAAAGGAGTCAGGTTTATATAGGGGGAGGTGAACTTCTCCAATACATTCAGTAAAACATCTTTCGATGCCATGTGCCTGACCTGGCTTTTGAGTTTGAATTTCTCGATGATCTCCTTTACGTTTTTACTGAAGCCATCCAGGTAGTCTTCAACATTGGCCTGGAGAATCTGTTGGTTATTGGTGGCAGTGTCATGCAGTCTTTGCAATGTCCAGGTACTGATGTTGTAAAAAACATACCCTGATGCCTGTCTTAGGCCATTTTCATCCCATTCTGTAAATTTGGCCACATCCTTCTGGAATGCTAATTCTTCCAAAACAGCTTCTTTGGTTGGTTCAAGCAAGGCATCCAACCTGCGAAGCACTACCATTGGAAGAATGACATCCCGGTATTTTCCCCTCACATATACATCGCGCAAACAATCGTGGCGATGGACCAGATAAACGAAATAATTTTATTGTGTAAGGCAGTATTCATATTTTTATTTCATCATTATTTGTTGGTGATCCATAGGGTAAACCCTTTATCCATGTTAAATTTCATGTGCTTGCCTTTCAATTTTTGAATAATCCTAGTGTTTTGTACAAAGCAACTTACAACAACCGTAATCTATTTATGGTTTATTGATATTTATTGATCATTTGTTCTAAAAGTTCTTTCATTCCCTTTCTCAGCCAAACCGGTGACAGCACCTTTACCTTGTCCCTGTACCCCAGCAACAATGATATAAACTCATAAGTAGGATGCACCGCAAAGCTGAAAACCACCATTTCTCTGGTCTCTTTGAATACTTTCTGGCTGGGGTGGATCGGTTGGCTGATGAGATACTGCGCCTGCTGTTTCGTAAATTCTATTTTCAGCAATGGCGGTTTCGACTGCGGCGCAATGATACCAATGGTATGTTGAAAATATTCCCTGGGGTTGAAATCTGATTTATGAAAAGGATTATGCAATGGGGTTACTGATTTAATCCGGTCAAGCCCAAAAGTGCGCATATCCTTTTCGTTTTCATCCCATCCAATCACATACCATCGGTTATGATATTCCTTCACCAAATAGGGATGGATATTCCGGAATTTAGCCTTAATAGCCGGGTTCACGCTGCCGTCAGCAATTTTGGGTTGTGTTTTAAATGCCGTAAATGGCAAGTATTCAATCTGGATAACCATTTTTTCTTTAATGGCCCTGATGATCGGCTCGATGTACCCAGTTCCCTCCACATAGGGTGGGTTTTCGAATTGCACATACTCCTCAAACTCCTCCATGCTCAATATCCGTCTCACGTCTACGACATCAAGGATCCGGTCGATGGCCTCGGCATAACGCTTGACCATGTGGAAGCCACGGTATTGCCGTAGAATCCTGGCAGCGAATTCAATGGCGTCAATATCCTCCTCTTCTACCTGGATGTTGGAGATTGAATACTCAGGATCTTCATAATAGTAGCCGCATTTCTGCCTGTCGTAACGGATTGGGGCGTAATATCCGGGTTCAGGCTCATCCTTCATGGCCTTCAAATCCTTCTCAATAGTTGACCTTGAAATTTGCTGATCAAGCCGTTTGCTGCATCGTTCAATGAGGTAACCAATATCGGGATATGACCGCTGCCTGTTGCGAATGCATGCATCAATGACCTGGTAGCGTGCAAAGGAATGTTTATTGATCGGCATTGGCAGTGTCGTTTAGTGATGGATCGTAGTGGTTTGTTATTCCAAATTTTAGAAGCCTATCAAAAGTATTACTTTTTGTTAACGTAATAACATTACGGAGTGATTATTTTAATTTGTCTGCAGAAAATAGAACTCTATATGAAAAATAAAGCGCCACGCCTCCATGAGATCGCCGACAGTGAAGCGTTCAGGATGAAATACGACTCAAGTTTCAGCAGCCTCGACCCTGCAACCTTTTTCATCTTTCATAATAGTCAGATCCCCTCGCATCGGGTAATACGTCATTTGATGCCCGGTGATGAAATCGTCGAAGAGATCATCCGTAAGTTCAGGATTACAAAGACCAATACGGTGATCCAATGGTACTATGACCGCAGGGCAGTAAAATATATCATGACCCAGGGGGTGCTTATGATCCGTAAAAACCTGCTGGTTTATTTCGAGAACCTGAAGAATGATCCAACGGTTTCAATTCTGTTTTCAGGAAGTACCAATGAATTGCTTTTGCAAAGAGTCAGCGATCATCTGCAATCAAGGGTCATCGTATCAGCATCCAGGAGCATCGGCGTGTTGGTGGCTGATCCCATGTCGGGGTTATATATCAAAGAATTTGAAGTTACATCTCCCGATATCGATATCTCTCTTGCTTATAATGACGATTTCCGGTCGGTTCATGATACAATTGTAGAAAAACTTAACAAGGCAAGAGGCAAAGGAATTATTCTTCTTCATGGCTGCCCGGGAACGGGTAAGACCACTTATATCCGTTACCTCGCCTCCGTGATCAGTAAAAAGATGATTTTTATACCGCCGGAAATGGCGCCGCAAATTGCATCGCCTGATTTCCTGGCGTTAATGATTGACTATCCAAATTCGATTTTAATTATCGAAGATGCAGAGAATGTGGTACGAGACCGAATGAACGAGGAAAATCTCAGTGTTTCCAACCTCCTTGCTGCGTAAAGGCAGGATTATCGCAAAATATGAATTCAAGCCATTGGCAGTCAAAAAGGCAGAAAATATTGCAAAGATTCTTGGTCGCCCCGTCACATTCGAACATGATATGACACTTGCAGATGTATATCATCACTTCGATGAGGATTTCTCCCTTCCTATGCCAAAAAGTATAGGGTTCAGGGTCGCCTGAGATGTTGATGAATTAATTCATCACGATCAATCCCCTCCATCCATTCATCTTTAGCCTCAATAAATGGGTCAAACCAATCTGCCTTTTTCCTGATCCAGGCAATCTTCTCCTTCATATCTTCCGACAAGGATCCATTTTCTATTGAAAATCTTTCAAGTTCATCAGCATACTTCCTGATTTTCTGAGAATTATCGTGTCTCTTTGCATTTTTAAATATCTCGAGAAAATTTTTAAGTTCCTTCTCTTTTCGGTCATGGATCTCTTTAGCAATTCGATCCTTTTCCTTTTGTTCTGCGCGGTATATTTCCCGTTCAATTCTTTCCTGCTTCAATTTCTTCCCCATGAGTTCAAGGTCGATGATAATTTTCGGAAGGAGTTGTTCAATAGTTTTTTTCCCTTCCGTCCATTCCCTTGTTGAGTAGGATTTATCGACTTTCAAGGATAATAAACCAGTAGGTCTATTATCATAGCTATCAGAGTAAGTTCCTTTCACAAGGACTCTGGTATGTTTTTCTCTGCAACAGATCGGAATTTTCTCGCCTTCTAGAATGAAATAGGTGGTATGATTTTCAATGATGACTGAATGGCCTCTCTGCTTAAGAACCTTTATCAATGTATCCATGAAGGTCAAGGCTCTGAGTAAATTTTTGGGACTCACACTGATACTAAGATATCCGCTTGAACTGAAGACAATATCGTCATTCTTATTCCATACTTTGCGTTTAAAAATATCATCCTTGACAGCTACGATTAGTTTATCTGGGTTGACAAGTTTTTCCGGGACGGATACCTTTAATGATTCGTCTGCTTTAAGTTGTTTTAATAATTCGATTTGTGATTCTGTCTTAGGATCGGTATCTTCTTGGAGATAAAGGGTGACTATTTGATCTCCATCGAATGCTGGAAGGGGAGTTTTGCGACCTCCGGTTTTACCAAACTGCAGTTTTGCCCAATATCCTATTCCCGGAACCGGAACTTTCAATGCAATGCATTTTTTCTTCAACCCGGTACCAGAAATTGCAAATTTCTTTGAAAGGGATAGCATCGACTCTTTCCAAACAAGATCATAAAGATCTTGACGGGTCATTTTTACTTCTTTCATAAAAAGTTATTTGCACGTAAAATTATGAGACAATGTTGAAAGTCAATGCCCTGAGGGGGATTTTTTTTAATTTTAATGTCGCTAACTTTAGAAAAAATATCAACTATGGAACAGGATGTCACGTTAAAAGAGTTCTTAAGAGAGATTCTTGAACCCATTATAGATGAATGTCTGGAAAGGGCTATGAATAAGTACATCAATTCAATAGCCCTGGAACCGAAAGAAGAATCAGGTATCCTCGACATGAACGAAGCTGCGCAATATTTAAAAATATCCAAACAAACCCTGTATGGAATGACAAGCAAGCGTGTCCTTACCTATTATAAGCATGGCCACCGTATCTATTTCAAGAAGTCCGAACTCGATGAATGGATACAGCAGGGGAAAGTTAAAACACAAGCTGAAATTAATGAAGAAGTATCAGGATACATTGCTAGGCGGTCAAGGAGGTAGTACGATTTGGACCGCTTCTGTTATGCAAATTGTTTGCACAAAAAAAGGGTTTCAGATTTAAACCGTCTGAAACCCTTGCTACTGCTGTCTCCTCGCCAGGATTCGAACCTGGGACCCATTGATTAAGAGTCAATTGCTCTACCAACTGAGCTACGAAGAGGTAATGGGGGTGCAAAGATACAAACTTTTCAAGAAAAGGGCAAAAGGTCTTTGAAATAAATTTAGGTACATTTGTAATCGTGACACGTGACACGCGACGGGTGACGATCCGAAGGACACCTTGAATTTACTACGATACGTTTCCTTTGTCACGCGTCACGCGTCACATGTCACATGTCACATGTCACGAAAAAACAGATGAAAGAAGACAAGAAAAAAATCGGCAATGATCCCAAGTCTGCCCTGCATGTAATGGTGGGGGTGGAACAGCCGGGCCAGATCAATGCAGATGCGTTGAAAGAACTCAAGACCCGGAAGAGGTCGCCGCATACGGCGCAGGAACTGGCTGATGGTGTTCTGGCGGGGAACCGAACACTGCTCAGCAAAGCCATTACGCTGGTTGAAAGTTCGCTGCCGGCGCACCAGGAGCAGGCGCAGGAGGTTATTGCGGCGTGTTTGAAACATGCAAAATGCAAAATGCAAAATGCAAAAGTCCGAATTGGGATCACCGGGGTGCCGGGGGTGGGGAAAAGTACGTTTATTGAGGTGCTGGGAAAACATTTGACGGCCATGGGCCATAAGCTTGCCGTACTGGCGATTGATCCCAGCAGTTCACGTTCAAAGGGCAGCATCCTGGGCGATAAAACCCGCATGGAGGAGCTGGCGGTCGACCCGAATGCGTTCATTCGCCCCTCCCCTTCCGCAGGCTCGCTGGGCGGGGTGGCGCGAAAAACCCGCGAAACGATCATCCTGTGCGAAGCTGCAGGCTTTGATGTGATCTTCGTCGAAACGGTGGGGGTGGGCCAATCGGAAACCACGGTGCATTCCATGGTCGATTTTTTCCTGCTGCTCATGCTGGCCGGCGCCGGGGATGAATTGCAGGGCATCAAGCGGGGAATCATCGAAATGGCCGATGCCATCATGATCAACAAGGCCGACGGGGATAACTTTCAAAAAGCAAAGATCGCCCGCGTAGCGTACGCCAACGCTTTGCACCTGTTCCCTCCCCCTGAAAGCGGCTGGATTCCTGTTGCCGATATCTGTTCAGCCCGCACCAAACTGGGTATTGACCGCACCTGGGAACTGATTATGGAGCACCGCATGATCACCTCTGAAACAGGGCATTTTCACCGCCGGCGCATGGATCAGAACAAACAGGTATTCAGGGAATCCATCGAAGCAGGGCTTCAACAGCACTTTTTTGCGCAAAAGGAGATCAGTCATGTCCTCGACAAATTGGAGGATGGCATCATGCAAGGCCAAATTAATCCCTACCAGGCCGCGCAAGATCTCCTGGAGCAATATTACCGAAAAATCTGACCAGGTTTTCACTATTTCACCATTTCACCTTTTCACTATTTCTTTTCAGGGTACTTACCTGCGATGCGATCACGCTGACAACCAGGATGGATGCTATGACAACAAGCGAAACATTGGTGGATATTTTAAATACATCGTGCAGCAGCATCTTCATCCCGACAAAGAACAGCAGCCCGGCCAGCCCCATCTTGAGGTAATGGAAACGGTTCATGATGTCCATCACCAGGAAGAAAAGCGAGCGCAGCCCAAGGATGGCGAATATGTTCGAGAAAAATACGATGTAGGGGTCCTGGGTTACCGAAAACACTGCAGGAACCGAATCGACAGCAAACAGCACATCGGTGAATTCGATGATCATCAGCACGATGAAAAGGGTGGTCACATATAACTTACCCTCCTTTCGTACGAAGAATGTTTCGGCATGGTCGTCGTGGCTGACATTGAAAAAACGTGAGACAAGCCTGACGACCGGGTGCTTCTCCGTATCGATCAGCTCGTCTTTTTTGCCGTACAGGAAATCCCAGGCCATTTTTGCACCGATAACGACCAGCATGACCCCGAAAACGTATAGGAACCAGGAGAACCGCTGGATCAGCGCGCTGGCGGCGAAAATGAAAATGAACCGCATGATCACCGCCCCCAGGATTCCCCAAAAAAGCACGCGCTTGAAATGCTTCGGCTGAATGTTGAACGAGATAAAGATCATCACGATCACAAAAACATTATCAACCGACAATGAATATTCGATGAGGTAGCCGGTTAGATATTCCAGCGAAAGGTTTTCATTGTAGAGGCTGATGGCTTCCTGAACCCCCAGGCCGGTGATGCTGACGGGATGATGGTACTTTGTGATCCTGTCCTGGATATCTGCCAGGGTGTCGCTTCCATGGATCCAGTTCCCGTGGAAACGGATCAGGAAATAAAAACCAACAGATATTCCAACCCAGACAATCGTCCAGGTCAAGGCCTCCCTAAAGGATAATGCATGGTTTTTCTTCTGGAAAAATCCGAGATCAATGCCGAGCATGATGGCAATGAACAGGAGGAAGGAGGCGAAAAAGATGATTTCGTTGAGGTTGGACATGATTGCTATGAACACGGTTTTGCAGAAAAAAGTGACGCGTGACACGTGACGCGTGACACATTACAAAATTATAAAAAATTATTACTTTTGTGCTCACTACTTCTCAACTGAATTCTACAGGCCATGAATGAAAACATCTCGCTGAACCCCAATGCACTCGTACACTTTCTCGACAAGCCTTCCGACGACTTTACCAAAGCCGACCTGATCCGGTTCATTGAGGCCAGCGGTATCCAGATGCTGAATTTCCGCTATTCAGCGGCCGACAGCCGGCTGAAAACGCTCAACTTCATCATCAAAGACCGTCAGCATCTCGACAGCCTCCTCTCTGCGGGCGAACGCGTGGATGGCTCCAGCCTCTTTCCGAATTATGTGGAAGCAGGTTCATCCGACCTCTATGTCATTCCGCGCTACCGGTCGGCCTTTGTGAATCCCTTTTCTCAGGTTCCGGCGCTGGACATCCTGTGTTCCTACTACGACAAGGACGGACAACCGTTTGCCAATTCACCGGAACACATCCTGCGGAAATCGCACGAAGTGTTGAAGCAACAAACAGGATTCTCCTTCGAGGTGATGGGGGAGCTTGAATATTACATTATCAGCGAGCAGGACAGGTTGTTCGAGGCTGTAGATCAGCGAGGGTATCACGAATCGTCGCCCTTCTGCAAATGGGAAAAACTGCGCATCGAAGCGATGCACGCCATTGCACGGTGCGGCGGATTTATCAAATACGGTCATTCCGAGGTGGGCAATTTTACAGAATCAGGTCTTTCCTATGAGCAAAATGAGATTGAATTCACCCCCGTGCGCCTGGAGGATGCTGCCGACCAGCTGATGGTGGCCAAATGGATTCTCCGTTCACTGGCCTATAAGTACGGCGTTACCATCACGTTTGCACCCAAAATCACCACCGGCAAGGCCGGAAGCGGCATGCACGTGCATACCCGCCTGATGAAAGACGGCAGCAGCGTGATGCTTGACAACGGAAAACTGTCGGACACGGCTAAAAAAGCGATTGCCGGCTACCTCGATCTTTCGCAATCGCTTACGGCTTTCGGGAACATGATCCCCACCAGTTATTTCCGTCTTGTACCTCACCAGGAGGCGCCCACCAACATCTGCTGGGGCGACCGCAACCGGTCGGTCCTCGTGCGTGTGCCGCTCGGCTGGGGAAGCAAGCACGACATGATCACCGATGCCAACCCGCAGGAAAAGGAGACGCAGAAAGGCTTTGGGAGCCGGCAGACTGTCGAATTCCGCTGCCCCGACGGTTCGGCCGACATCTACCTTCTTTTTGCAGGCCTCACCGTGGCTGCCCGCCATGGGATTGGCATGATCAATGCTCTGGATGTTGCCGAAAAAACCTATGTCGATGTCAACATCTTTGAGGAGAAATACAAATCGCGGGTAAGTCAATTACAGCAACTGCCATTCTCCTGCTGGCATTCGGCAGAAGCGCTGGTCAATCAGCGTGCAATTTATGAAGCGCACGGAGTCTTCCCCCCAAAGATCATCGACGGGCTCATCAAGTACCTGAAAAGCTTTAATGATCAGAACCTCCGGGAATCCATCAAAGACAATGAAAAGGAGATTATGAAGCTTGTGAATGCCTATCTTCATTGCGGATAGGCTGGCAGCTCAAGCTCTTTGAGAAAATCGGCCTTTTTCTCACAATTTCTGCATTGCCTCACGAAGTATAAGGCACTGTCGCGATTTCCGTCGAAATAGTACATTGCCGCCAGGTTGAACCGGGCATCATCGAAAAACGGATCTATCTCAAGCGCCTGCAGCAATATCTCTTTGGCTTCACCTTGTTTCTTCAC
>JBBQUQ010000097.1:0-12426 GCA_038212325.1 Bacteroidales bacterium | reverse complement strand
GAGGTGATTTTGTCATGTTTGTGAGTGGCAACGAGCCGAAGGATGTTCTCAGGGAGCTCAGCCGGTTGGGTTTTTCAAAAGTCTTCAGATACGGTGAATTAGAAATTACAGCATGAGCTTATCCCTTTTATCACCATTGATAAATGAACTTCCGTTGCCGCACCGGTTGTTGGATGAAAGCATGGAATTTGCCTGGCAAAGCCCTTCAAACATTGCCCTTGTCAAGTATTGGGGCAAGAAAAACGAGCAGCGCCCGCTTACTCCTTCGCTGAGCATGACCCTTAACAGGGCATTCACACGAACCCGCTTGAAAGTTCTCCCGGGTGAAAACGGACAGGGGCTGGTTTCGGTAAATGGCGACCCGGCGCATCCGTTTTTATTGAAGATGAATCAACTGCTTCATTGGATGGCAGTTGAAATTCCGGTTTTAAGGAATATCACATTGACTGCGACTACTGAAAACAGCTTTCCCCATTCCACCGGAATTGCCTCCTCCGCCTCCGGGATCAGTGCATTCACGCTGTGTTTGCTTGATGTGGCAGTCAAACTCCTCGGTGCAGAAATTGCCGGGGAAAAGTTCATGCAAATGGCATCTTTTGCTGCCCGTGCCGGTTCCGGAAGCGCGTGCCGCTCCATGTATGGCGGATTTACTGTTTGGGGCGAATCACCGCTTGAAGCCGGCTCGTCTGATGAGTTTGCCATCACGGTGCAGGAATTCATTCACCCGGAGATGCTGAAGCTGAAAGATGCCATTCTGGTAATTTCTGCAGATCCGAAAAGCATGTCAAGCACACGGGGCCATCAAACGATGGAAGGACATCCGTTTTTCAGCAACAGGATCTTACAGGCCAATCACAACCTGGAAGAGGTCCTGAATGCATTGTCGGCCAATGACTTTGAAAAGCTTTGTGCCGTTGCCGAATGCGAAGCGCTCACCCTTCATGCACTCATCATGAGTGCGAACCCCGGCACTTTGCTCATGAAACCAGCAACAGTCGAGGTGATCCACCGTGTTCGTGAAGCCAGGAAGTCGGGGCTTCCCTTGTTTTTCACCCTTGATGCAGGAGCCAATGTTCATGTGATCTATCCCGGTGATGTGGCGACCGCAGTTGAAGAATTCATCGGGGCCGACCTGAAGCCATTGTGCGAAGGCGGACGCGTGATCTATGATAACTGCGGCAGCGGGCCGGCGAGAATAAACGTAAATCGTCCCGTCGCATGACACGGTTCCCGGCGAAGCTCCTCCTGTTTGGCGAGTACTCCATCCTGTTGGGTTCTGAAGCATTTAGCATGCCGTTGAATTCGTTAACGGCCTCCCTGGAATTTATCGGACATGAAACCGGTGATGTACGATCGAGGGCTGAGAAGAGCAACCTGCAGCTAAAATGGATGCATGATTATTTCATATCCCAATCACCGGACTTTGAAGCATTTCTGGATCTGGTAAGCCTTGGCAACGACATCAGGCAGGGAATGTACGTTGCATCAATCATTCCGCAGCGGTACGGAATGGGAAGTTCAGGGGCGGTTTGCGCAGCGGTTTACAGCCGGTATGCCATTTCACATAACCTTGTCTCGCTCAGGGATTCGTTCGTAAAGATGGAATCATTTTTTCACGGCAAAAGCTCCGGATTTGATCCCCTGATCTCCTACCTGCAAACACCGCTGCTCCTTGGTAAACAAGGGGATATCACGGCAATAGATTTTACCCGGAGGAGGATGCGGGGAACCGGGCTGGAAATGTTGCTTGCCGATTCAGGTCTTCCGTGCAGTACGGGCCCGCTGGTTGAAAATTTCCTGAAGGTGTTTTCCCCTGGAGGGATGATCACTTCAAAAGGTGCCGTAATGTGCAACCTTGTAAACGCGGCAATCGATGCATTCATGGGCCATGATCCAGCTGCTTTTTGGAGTCATATGTGCAAGTTGTCGGGTTTTCAACTGACTGAGTTAAACGACCTGGTTCCCGCAGCGCTCAGGCCTGTGTGGGCGGATGGATTGCACTCCGGATTGTTTGCAATGAAGCTTTGTGGTTCTGGCGGCGGCGGATTCCTGCAATGTTTTACCTTCCGCAAAGAACAAACAGCCGGCTACCTTCATGACAGAAACATACCTGTTATTGCAGTTCCGTTCGCTTCTTCTTAAAATAGAGCGCATCCAGGTAATACAGTATCCTGATCGAGAAGCTGTTGGATGCCGGTGAGGTGATTGTTTTCCTGAAATCTTCATAGTAATCCGGCTCAATGTTATGATCAAAGGTGTTGATTGCATTTTTCCACATCACCGAGACCTGGCTGCCAGGGGCAAAATTCCAGATGCAGGTCAGGTCAACATTGAACAGGTTGTAGTTCACATCAGGGTTTCCGGCATAATCTGCAGGTTGAAGCGTGCCATCGTGCTGCAGGACGGTGTAGGAGTAATATGGCGCCGACACCCAATAATGCCGGGCCCTCACATCAATACTCATCGAGCTGGTGACCATATAATTTGCTTCGACGATGCTTGTGAGGGTTTGCCTGTCGCGACGTCCGAACCAGATGACCGGGTTTCCGGCCTGATCCTGTGTCCGGTCCACATAGCCCACATCATTCAGGATCTTGTCATAGAAAAGATGATAGAGCAACATGATCCTGTCGGAGATGCGGTACCTGGGCTCAATGCTGAGGCCATAACCCGACGACTTTATTTCCGGGGCAATATACCCGCTCAAACCGGCGTCAATGGCAAATATGTTCGTGTAATCTGATGAAATCCAGCCAGATAAATAGCCATACGCTGGTGAAATATACATCCATCCGGGTACCCGTGCCTCATAGTAGTCATGCGAGGCAAATGGACGGATTTTTGTGTTGGCTCCCATCGACAAATGTTTCCTGGTCGTGGTATTGCTCCTGGCATTTATTTCCAGCATTGTGTATTTGAAACCAGTGTACAGAGTGTTATAGCTGACTTGTAATTTGTTGTTCCAGTTTAATACTTTCCAAAACGGTTGATAGATGTTGTACTGAATTGAAACTGTATTGCCGAAACGGTTATTGATGATATTGAAACCCATGTCGTTCGGATCATATGTTTCTGTTTCAAGAAGTTGCGTGTAGTCATAGCGCAGGTTGCCGGAAATTTTACCAAAGGATAATGTATAGTGGTATCCCAGGTCGGCAGTCTGGTGGCTGTAATATTTCTGGCTTACGAACCCATCGCCCGTGATGGCATAAGTGTATGCGTTGTTGGCGAACTTGAAGGATGTACCGGTCACATTGGCTGTATATCCTTCTGTTGGCAGATAGTAGTTGGTATTCAAAAAGTCGAGATAGGAGTTATTTTTCAGGTTTTGATCGAGCACGATCGTGTTGTAGTTTGTAAACCCCTGCGTGAGCACCTGCCGGCTTACACCGGTGATGCTGTCCTGAACAGTAGCCCAGGTGTTGGCCGACATGGCATTGAAAATCCCGATCCCCAGTCCGCCGGTGGTGCGGCCTGATATTTTGGAGGCATTGATCAGCTTAACCTGTTCGGGGTTGCCGGTTACCCATTCGTTCGAATCAACTGCTGCATAAGGGCGGCCATAACCCATTGGCTGGCTTCCTACGCGCCGTGTGTAAAAGATCCCTCCCTTGTCGAACATTTCGGTTCCCTCTGTGAAAAACTGTCTCCGTTCATCATACCGGATTTCAAAAGGGGAGAAGTTGAAAATTTTATCATCCGTCCTAACCTGGCCAAAATCGGGAATGAGGGTCATGTCGAGGGTAAAACTCTGGTTGATGCCATATTTCAGGTCGGCTCCGTAGTTGTATGAAAAATCATAGGTTTCCTCCTGCGGGCTGCTCTGAAGGTATCCCGATACGTAAGGTGAAACTGAAAGCCGCAGGGGAGGGCTGATGTCATGAATACCCCCGAGCAGGCCACCCTGGTTTACATACCCCGAAACTTTTGAATCGACCAGGTTCCAGGTATCGACTTCTCGGAAGCGCCTGATTTCGCGCTGGCAGTTGATGCCCCATTCCTGGATGGGTTTTTTGGGAAAACGGATCGCCGAATAGGGGATCTTCATCTCTACAATCCAGCCCTGGTCATTTTTCCGGGCTTTGCTTATCCATACTGCGTTCCAGCTGAGATCATCATCGGCGTCGGCACCGTAAATCTTAAAATCAGTCTGAACATTCGATACATACACGGAAAAACAAAAGGCGTTGATCCCGTCGTTGAAGGGACTGATCACAAGGGTGAAATTATCCGCATTGAGGTCGTCGGAATCCCTCAGGCCAAGCTGGGCAGGGATGCTGTCGGGGTGAGGATCATACATGGTAGCGCCAATGTACAAGCCGGTGTTGTCGTAGAGGAACCTGACCTCGGTTGAAAAGGTGGCCGGCTTGCCGTTGTAAGGATTCCGCTGCACAAAATCAACCGCTGCCGGCGCTGATTTCCATGCTGGTTCATCGAGATAGCCATCAATTTTAACTGTACCGTCGGCCGGAACAGCACCGATTTTTTTCTTTTCAGCCTGGGAATAAGCAAACAGAACAAGGAAGAAAAAACAAGTAATGAGCAGGGATGATTTCAAAATCTATTCGTGCCTCCAGGTTTCAAATAGTTTCAAAAATTCAGCATATATCGAGTTATTGGTAGCGATGATCTGTTTTCCAAAGATATAATTGCCCGTACCGCGAAAGTCGGTCACGATACCCCCGGCATTCTTAACAATCAGTCCACCTGCGTTAACATCCCATGGGCTCAGGCCGTATTCGAAGAATCCGTCATACCTGCCGCATGCCGTGTAGGCCAGGTCGGCAGCCGCCGAACCAAGGCGGCGGGCTCCCCGGCTGTTTTGCAGCAGGTGCCTGAAAATGGCGAGGTAGTTGTCAAGACTGTCATAGTCATAATATGGAAAACCTGTGGCAAACAACGACTCATTGATGGTTGCAGTCTGCGAAACGCGGATGACCTCTTTGTTCAGGTATGCAGGGGCTGATTGCCAGGAATAAAAGCACTCGTTCAGGTTGGGTTCAAGGATCACGCCCAGGATGGTCTCCTCGCGGTGCATCAGCCCGATGCTGATGCAGTAAAGAGGCACGCCATGAATGAAATTTGTGGTTCCGTCGAGCGGGTCGATCACCCAGGTGTACTCTCCCGGTTGCAACTCCTGGTTTTCTTCGGCAATGAACCCGCTTCCGGGCAGCAGGATGGATAGCTTCTCAACCAGGCGGCGCTCAGATTCCTTATCAACCCAGGTCACATAATTATGCAGCCCCTTCGACTGGATATCGGTCGTTTTCAGTTTTGATACTTCCAGCTTTAAAAATTCGCCAACCTCCTGGGCAAGGCTGCAAACACTTCGGGTCAGGTTTTCAAGGTTTATATTCATAGTTGCCTTCTTTATCTGGATTTTCAAGTTTAACGCGTATAATCAGGTTCACAAATCCCGGGTTGAACCTTGTTTTCACCTTGATGTAGTTCTCTGAGAATCCATGCATATATCCCTGTGAATTGTCCGACTCGAACAGTACCTTCACCTCTCTCCCCTGATTCTCCAGGTAGAATTGATGTTTCTTACGGTCGGAGAGCTTATGCAGGGCATCGCTTCGTTCTTTCTTCACCTTGTCGGGCACAGAAGCATCCATTTTAGCGGCAAGCGTATTGTCGCGCCTTGAGTAGGTGAACACGTGCAGGCAGGAGATCTCCAGTTGTTCGAGGAACCTTGATGTGTCGGTAAAATCTTCATCGGTCTCGCCGGGGAAACCAACGATCACATCTGCTGCAATGCAGGCGAAGGGCATCAGATCCCTGATTTTTCGAACTCGGGAGGCATACAGTTCACAGTTGTATTTGCGATGCATGGCCTTGAGTATTTTATCGCATCCCGATTGCAGGGGTAGGTGAAAATGGGGCAGGAAATTCCGGGATGCAGCCACAAACTCAATGATCTCATTGGTGAGCAGGTCGGGTTCGATTGATGAGATCCTGATGCGACTTAGGCCTGTTACCTGGTCAAGCGCATGGATAAGCTGAACGAAGGATTCACCGTTTTGCCGGCCGAAATCGCCGATATTCACCCCGGTCAGCACAATCTCCCTGATCCCGTTCGATACGATTTGCCGGGCATTTTTCACCGCGTTGCTGACCGTGTCGCTGCGGCTGCGGCCGCGGGCGAGCGGAATGGTGCAATAGGTGCAGTAATAATCGCACCCGTCCTGTATTTTCAGAAATGAGCGGGTCCGGTCACCGTAAGAGAAGGATGGGATGAAGGCATCAGGGCCGGTACTTGCGGGGGTACCGATGCCGCCATGGTAGTCGTTGGCAGAACTTTCACCCCCTGGCAGGTAAAGGTTGTTGATCTCCTCGAGCAGCCGGAACTTCCCCGTATGGCCCAATACAAGATCGACGCCCTCCATTTGTGAAATCTCGCCCGGCTTTAATTCCGAAAAACAGCCAATCACCGCGATCTTTGCACCGGGGTTGATTTTATGGGCCTGGCGGATGGCAGCCCTGCATTTTTTCTCTGCGACAGTTGTCACAACGCAGGTGCTTATCACATAAATATCGGCGGAGTTATGGAAATCTTTCACCTCGAACCCATTTTCCTGGAACTGCCGCGATAAAGCAGAAGCTTCAGCGAAATTGACCTTACAGCCAAAATGATGGAATGCGATGGATTTTTGATTCATCCGGCAAAAATACAAGTTTTTCCCTACTCTTTCGTTTCCGGTGGCGGTACATCGGTTTGCGGATCGGGAGAAGGCGGGGTTGCTTTGCGGTTGATGGCAATATTGATCCCAAACCGGAGGGATGAGTTGTTGGTGCTCTTGTACCAGATTAATCCAGGCACATTGTCCGACACGGCATAGAATTGCACCGGGCCTGCTTTGATGCTGATTCCTGCGCCAATGTTGGTAAACTGGCTGTTGAAAAAATTATACGAAACCATCAGCCCGAGTATTCGACCACCTGACTTACCAGGACACCTTCGACCTGGTAATTCAGCAGCCCGAAGAGCTCGAATGGCTTGAATTCAAAACGAACATTGTGAACGGGCTGCCCATGACAGGCCTGATGCAGGTATACTTTACCGACGAAAATTACAACAAGCTGGACTCACTTGCCGGCGACGACCAGATCCTCATCAGTGAAGCACCGGTCGATCCGGCTACTTATCTTCCCTATCCCGGCATGTATGGGGGTACTGCTGCAGCCCGATGCCGCAAATGATGAGCATGAGTCCGATAACCGTGGAAGAAAGAATCGTTTCTCCAACGGTAAAATGGATGATGATCAGTGAGATGAATGGTGATAAATAGATAAGATTCGACACTTTGGCCGTGGTGGATGAATACTTCAGCGCATGCATCCAGAACACAAAGGTGATTCCCATTTCGAAGAGGCCCAGGTATGTGCCGCCGGCTAATCCCTGCCATCCCGGAAGGTGAAAGCTGCCGGAAACCATCAAATAGATTCCTGAATAAAGCAATCCAAAGCAAAAGTTGAGGAAGAGTTTGCTTACGGCTTCCCGCTGGTCCCTCAGATTGAATATCCAGTAGAGCGCCCAAAAAAAGGCGCTCCCTATGGCCAGGAGTACCCCGACCGGGTCGGCTGCTCCGCCGGGTTGACCCGCCCCGTCGGGATGGAAGGAGATAACGATGATCCCCGCAAAACTGATTGAAATGGCGACGATGCTCACCAGGCTGATCCGCTGCCGCAACAGGGGGATCGACAGGAGCACCAGCACCAGTGGCCAGATGTAATTCAGTGTGCCAGCCTCCTGGGCCTGCAGCAGGTCATAAGCGCGGAGCAAAACAGTGTAGTAAAGAAAAGGATTGAGCATCCCAAGAAGAGCCGACAACAGCACCTCGCGCCGGCGCAGGCAGCGAAGCAATCCCAGGTTCCCCTGTAAAACAAGGATGGTAAACAGTGCCAGGGTGGCTACCAGCGATGCGATAAAGAGCAGCATCTGCGGTTCGAGGTAACGCAGGGATAGTTTAAATGCTGACCCGATGGTTGACCAGCAGGCGATGGCAGCAAATGCATACAGGTAAGCTTTTTTCTGGGGTCTCATCGTTATGCGAAGATAATTAAAGATCGGAAAAAAATTCTAATTTTGCCGTCTAAACTCAAAAATCTATGAAAAAACTGGCTGTTGTTGCTCTGGGAGGAAATGCACTTTTGCGCGGAGATCAAAAAGGCACCATCGATGAACAGGAAGCTAATGCTTATGCTACTGCCGAAAGCCTGATAAAGCTGATCAAACGCGATTACAACATTGTGATCACCCATGGAAACGGTCCCCAGGTAGGCAACATCATGCTGGCCAATTCAGCCGGGTTTAAAATGTTCGGTATCCCTGAAATGCCGCTGGATATCTGTGTTGCCTATTCGCAGGGTTTCATTGGCTATATCATTGAACAGCAGTTGAAAAATGTGCTTGAGGTCCATGATATGGAACGCGACATCATCACCATAACCACCCAGGTTCTTGTCAATAAGGACGATCCCGCTTTTCTCAAGCCTACAAAGCCGGTTGGGCCTTACTACACCAAGGAGGAGTCCGACAAGGTGACCAAAGAGACCCAGGCTGTTTTCAAGGAGGACCCGCGTGGACGGGGTTGGAGGAAGGTCGTTGCATCACCGACCCCGCTGGTGATCATCAATAAAAAAACCATTGAGTCGATCGCCCGTGGCGGACAGATTGCCATTGCTGTCGGTGGCGGCGGAATCCCGGTTTATTATGTTGAACCGAATAAGTTGCAGGGAATCGATGCCGTGATTGATAAAGATCTTGCATCGGCCTTGCTGGCATCGCAAATCAATGCAGATAAGTTTTTTATCCTCACCGATGTTCCCAAGGTGTGCATCAATTTCAATACTCCCCAGGAGAAATCGCTTGACAGGATGACCATCGCGGAAGCCAAACGTTACCTGCAGGAGGGCCAGTTCCCCGATGGCAGCATGGGGCCCAAAGTACGGGCAGCCATTCACTTTGTGGAACACTCGGGCAAGGATACCATCATCACCAAGACAACCATGCTGGGCATCGACAACGGAGGTACCCGGGTTACGCTGGTTTAATCCGTCACGGGTCACGCGTCACGCGTCACGGGTCACGATTCCGTAAACACCATTTTCTTCACCTCCAGCCCGTCGATTTTCAGGAGTTCGTTTTCCAGTTTCATATACTCTTCAAAACTGCCTGTGAGTTCGAGGATGATAAGCCCGCCGCGAGAACAATAGTTATCCTTCACCTCATGAAGGCCGAGACGTGTTTTTATGGTGCAGCCGAACTTTGTCAGGACTGCCTGCAGTTCGGAAACCTCCAATACCCTGTCGGTGACATGCACCCCTATAATCCAAAATTCTTTCATGATGTTCAATTCAAAGGAATATCGTGTTTTTTAATCAGTAAATTCCGGAAATGAATGGTGAAGGCAGTCCCGTTTTCGCGGGATATCCCGATTTCTCCGTCCAGTTGTTCCACCAGCAGCTTGACAATGAACATGCCGAGGGATTTTTCAGAATCCATTGAAAATGAATCTGGTAAGCCGATGCCATTGTTGCCAGGCAAATTAATAGGTTCAGGATATAGGTAAGGTGCAGCCAACGGTAAAGAGGTTTATACCAGGTGACCAGGATTGAAAGCACCATGACAGGTGAAACGATCCAGAAGCGGTTATAGTAGAGCTGCTCCTGCGAATGGGGGAAGACAATTGCGTTGAAAACAGCAAAGCAGGAGAACAGGATAAGCGTAAGAAAAAGCCCGATGCGCATGCTCGGCAGGGAGGAGATCATGAAAAACTCCTGGAATTCATTACGCAATTCTTTTCCTTCCCGATCGCTCACTGGAACTGCTGTTAAAGGCTGAAAACCATGCGCTGAATCTCCAGTCCGCCAATCTGGCCAAGTTCATCTTCAAGCTTGTTGCACTCCTCGGTATTGCCAGCCAGCTGCAGAATGATAACACCAATTCGGCTGCAAACCTCTTCGGTGACTTCATGAAACCCAAGCCTTGACTTGATGACGTGAGCATATTTAGTAAGTGCCTGCTGTGTGCGGCCGGCTTCTTTGATGCGGTCGGTGATCAACAAGCCGATGATTCTGATCTCTTTCATAGGTGTCTGGTTTCAGAAATAAAGGTCACGTTTGCCTTCTTTTATCTGGTTGATTTTATCAGTAAGCCTTGCTTTGAACGACTCATCTTCGATTTCCTCCAGTTTCTCATGCAGCAGTTCATAACCTTTGGCTTTGGTCGCTTCCGGAGCATAATCTTCAAGGTATTCCACCATGGTCATCAGTGCATTCGGCTGGCAGAACCGCTTGATGAAGCCCGGCACCGAAAATTCCATGAAGTGTTCGCCTGTTCTGCCCAAACGATAGCAGGCGGTGCAAAAGGAGGGGATATACTTATGTTCGATCAGGTCGTCCATGATCTCGTTGAGGCTGCGGTTGTCGTTGATCTGGAATTGTTCAAGGTCAATGTCCTGATCTTCATTGTCCTTCTTTTTTGAATAACCGCCCATTTCAATGTTGGTGCCGCCATCGATCTGTGATACACCGAATTGCATGATCTCATCACGGATCGCAGCCGATTCCCTTGCCGTCAGGATAAGCCCGGTATAAGGCACTGCCAGGCGAAGAATGGCGACCAGCCTGGTAAATTCCGCATCATTCACCAGGTGTGTTTTGTCGATATTCAGTTCAGATGCATACTGAATGCGGGGAAATGAAATAGTATGCGGTCCGACATTGTAAACAGCTTCAAAATGGTTGGTATGCCGAACAAGGCCAAGCACTTCGAACCGCCAGTCGTAAAGTCCGAAGAGCGCACCGATGCCGACATCATCGATCCCGGCTTCCTGGGCGCGGTCAAGTCCGGTAAGACGCCAGTCATAGTTTCGTTTTTGTCCGCCAAGATGAACTTTTGCATAGGTTTCCGGGTGGTAGGTTTCCTGGAAGATCTGGTAGGTCCCGATCTTCGCATCCTTGATCATCCGGTAGCCGTCAATATCCATGGGAGCTGCATTGATATTAACCCGCCTGATCTCGCCCGGACCGCTCTTAACCGAATAAACCGTCCTTACCGAATCGGCAATGAATTTTGCATCATATTTCGGATGCTCCCCAAATACAAGGATAAGCCGCTTCTGGCCTGAGTTTTCCAGGGCCGTTACCTGTGCGATGAGGTCCTCCTGGTCGAGGGTGACCCGCTTTACTTTGGTGTTAGATGCCTTGAATCCGCAATATGCGCAGTTATTCGTGCAGAGATTCCCGATATATAAGGGTGCAAAGAGTACGATGCGTTGGCCATAAACTCTCTCTTTGAGCGTTCGCGCGCCTTGTTTGATCTCCTCGATCAGCTCCGGATCTGTTGCGTTGATCAGGATGGCGGTTTCAGCAAGCGTCAGACGGTTTTTATCCAGCGATTTTGCAATCACCTCCCTCACTTTTTGCTTTGTAGCCGGCGTCGTATTGATATATCCCCACAATTCATCCGCATCGATGAAGGGCTTCATCCGTTGATCTTTAATATTCAACTTCTCTGGCCTGAAAATCATAATCACAATTTAATCGACAAAGGTACTTAATAGAATCTAATTAATATTATTTCCTTGATCGTTCAGAAAGATATACGCCGCCGATAACCAACGCAATGCCGGCAATTTTTTGCAGGGTGAATAATTCAGAAAGCAGCAAATAGGAAATAACAGCCGTGAAGACCGGGATGAGATTTGAAAATATGTTTGACTTGCTGATCCCGAGGATTTTTACCGAATGGGCAAAAAAGACAAATGCCGCTGAGGATGCAAGAATTGCCAGCAAGAGCATCGAGGTGATGTTTTCGGCCGTCAGCGGAACCAATACGGTCGACTTGGCCTCATACAAAAGGAAAAACGGAAGAAAAAGAAAAATACCGATCAGGTTCTGATTGGCAACGAGCACAAGTGCCGAGTATTTGAGGGTTAGTTTCCGAAGCGTTACGGTGTACAACAACGCTGCAAACACAGCTCCGAAAAGAAAAATGACGCCTTTGATGTCGGCGGCCAGAGAAAGGTCGCGAGTTACCAGCATCAGAACAACCCCGGCAAACGACACGGCGATGCCGACGAAATTTACCGGCGTCAGCTTTTCCCTGAAACTCAAGTACCCGACCAACGGGGAAAATACCGGGATGGTCGCGATAATGACTGCTGCAATGGTAGGTGATGAAAATTTCAATCCATAGTTTTCGCCCAGGAAATAGAGAAAGGGGTTAAAAAGCGCACTCAGAATGACCAGTTTGTAGTCTTTTCGGGCAACTTTTTCATGTTTGCCAAAGATATGGATGAGCGCAAAGAGGAAAACCGATGAGATGATCAGCCTGATAAAGATGATCGTTACCGGCTGGTATGATCTCAGCAGCAGCGAACTCCAGATAAAGGAAAAGCCCCAGAACAGCATCGCTGCCAC
>JBBQUQ010000096.1:0-12678 GCA_038212325.1 Bacteroidales bacterium | reverse complement strand
TTAAAGACAAAATGGTAAAATGTAAAATGGTAAAATGGCAAACGGCGAGCTATCAAACCCTTTTACCCTTTTACCATTTTACCATCTTACCATTTTACATTTGATTATTTTCCATTCATCCTATCCTTTATCTTTTTACTGTTTTCCGCACATTTTAGGAAGATCTTCTGAAAGCCTTGATTTTAGTGAATTGAATCCTGAAAATGGGTGTTGCAGCGATGAAAACAGGAGGGGGGGGGGGAGAATTTATCAAATGGTAAAATGTAAAATGGTAAAAGGGCAAACGCCGAGCTATCAAACCATTTTACCATTTTACCATTTTACCATTTTGCATTTGATTATTTCCAGGATTCAGTTTGAGCGTAACCCAGTTTTTTGACCACATATGCCGCATACCGGTTCACGAGCGCGATCGTTTCAGGCTCAGGTTGTACGGGTTCATCTTTTGCGTAGGGATTCTCAACAAGAAATTTCTCGATGTGTGGCAACACCCTTTCAAAATCGCCCAGGCCGAAGGTTTCGTATATTTTCCTCAGGTGTCCTTGCTTATCTTTGACAAACTCGTCCATCCTGATCTCGATGAGTTCTGAAGCAGGCAGGGCTTCACGGTCGCGAAAATAGTTCAGCATGATCTTCTCATACAGCCTCACCACTGTTTCCCGCGTATAGGTTGCGGGTGTATCCTGCAATTGCACTCCCTCAAAGATCGAAAGGATGAACTTATACAGGGATTCGGTGACCTGGTATGGATTCCGGTGTATGAAAATGAACTTTGCATCCGGGTACATGCTTTTCAGCAGTCCGATCCGCGCAAGGTTGCACGGATTTTTCCCGATATACCTTGAGCCCCCTGTGTTGAACTCCGCTTTGGCGATCATGGCCGCATATTGCTCCTTCCATTGTGCGATCTTTTCGGGCGGCAGGTTCCCGGTAAACAGCTCCTCCTCGATGATCCGGTCAAAATCGGCCGGGTAGATAAAAAACTTGTAGATGGTATACGGCTGCACATTCATCATGCCGAACTCCTCTTCCTGCGGAAAATCCACATCCATCCTCACATTGTCAAATGGGCGGGCCTCCGGAATGAAATAATTGAGCAATGATTTCAGCCACCACGACTGGGTAAGCATAAGGTTTGGGAACACTGCCTGGAAGGTGGTGGTGTAGGATGCCTCCGGATCCTGGCACATGAGGTTATGCAGCAGCGTCGTGCCGCTTCGCCAGAAGCCGATGATAAAGATGGGCGGGGTTTTGAGTTTGTGATTCCTGATGCGCCCTTGCCAAGTGATTCTCTCGATGAAATTGAATATCTCGAATATGGCCGCAACGGCAGCCGTCAGGTAAAACTTCGTCCTGTATCGTGGTTCAACAGCATGGCTCCTGTGCAGGGCAAAAAAATTTTTAAGGGTGCTTCCGGCAAGTGTGGTAACAGGAAAATCGAACTTGGTGCGTCGCATAAGGGTCTGCTTCGTCGTTCGTACTTTAAAAATGAAATCCCACCTAGATGGAATAACGGAACCCGGTTCCAACGGACGTTTTAGATCCTGAAAATTTGAGGTCCTCACCAGTGACCAGGGATCTTACCAGCGGGAAACGGTCCATCAGGCGTTGAGCCAGTTCCGAATCAAGGTTTTTGATATGGTTCTCGTCAAGGTTCCCGACGATTTCCAAACTTCCGTTCATCATCGACAGGGAAGGCCCGAAGAGTATGAGATCCAGGGAGAGGCGTTTCCAGAAAATAAACTGGTATCCCAGTTCAGCCCCCAGGTTTACCATGTTCAGTTTTCCATTAATATGCCCGTTTTGAACAAGCGTGTCGTTGAGTATGTCAAAACCGTTCTTAAATTGAAACCCATAATAGGACAAATAGGCCCCCAGGTAAAGGCCATCGGGAGCAGGCCGCCGGTTTCGCTGAAAGGGATAGTACCGGTAATCAAGTGCAACATTGATGCCATTCTTGGTCCCCTTATGAATGGTAATAATTTTAAAGACTGTGTCAGCAAAAAGTGTTGGAAACTCAAGATAGCCCACCTGAATACATATGGATGTTTTGCTGTTTATCATTCGTTCATAACTGAACGTGATGTTATTCGGGCTTGAAACCAGCATCGGAGTGGGGTTGAATTTGATCGTATTCCAATGCAACGGGGTCAGGGGAACCTGTTTTACCTTCTTTTGTTTCGTTGAAGTGTTATCAGTTGCTTTAGTAAATGTATCAACTTTTTCCTGCGCCCGTAACCCTGAAATTGGAATTGTAAGAGCAAAAAGGAGAATCGGAATAGTCTTAACTACTTTCATATAAACAAGGTTGTTGCATTATTAAACAAAGAAGGACGAACGACGAAGTACGAACCTGGTGCATTGCCGTCGTTCGTCGTTCGTATTTAAAAAAATTATTTGCTCCTGTCTTTCTCAGCTTTTATAAGTTCTTTCTGCGCCTCCGAATTAAACCCCATCGTCGATTTCAGCCCGCTCAGCGTGCTTTTCCATAAAAAGTTGATGATCCCTTTTTCCTTGTCGCGGTTGAATACGATCACGCCGGTTTTCATTTTGCCTTTTTTTGTGGGGTTATCATTGTTCACCACGAGATCATTGGCCACGAAATTGATCACACCTTTTTTAACGCTGTTCCAGGTTGATTTCTTCTCGGTTGTCATGGCAATGGAGAGGTTATTGTAATAGAACAGAAGGTGGCCGGTTGCTACATCATCATTGGCCGTTATCAGCGGGATCATGAGTTGTTTCACCTTGCCGCTTGATATTTCGGCCGGCAGCAATTTCGTCAGCATCGGGTTGATCTCCCTGAGGTCGGTTTCACCCAGGTTGCCTGAAACTGTAAATGCATTCCGTTTATCACCAAATTTAAACCTGACGGTGGCATCCAGCTTGCCTTTTCCCATAAGGTAAAGCGTCCCCTTCAACTCCGATACCAGGCCTGCATTGAGCAAAACGGAATCATTCGTAAGCCCCATGAGTGTTCCGTGCATTTTATCGAAATAGATGGTACCGGCCTCAATCCCGACCTGCTCCGAATAGGTCGCTTTTCCATTTTTAAACGAAACAGTGTCGATTTTGAGATATGCCTTCAGCTTGCGGATCCCGTCCTGCGGCATCGGCGGCTTGAACCCGGGTTTTCGTGGTATCCGCATGTCGCGGTAACTATCCACCACGAGGCTGTCGATTTCCAAAAGACCTGCCTTGATTTTTCCGCCAAGCACGAGTTCCCTCAGGTTGAACCGTTTGAGACTCAGCATATGGATTGAAATGTCGAGCCGGTCGGTCTGGAAAACAGCTCTCCTGGCATATTCATGCCGGTCATACTGAGGGATTAAATGAAAATCTTTGATGTAAGCCTGGTTCGCCGCGGTTGACAGTCCAATCTCACCGAGGGATATTACATTCAATCCGTTCTTTGTTTTTAGGGATATGTCATTCAGCGTAACGCTGATATCATCCGCGTTAAACAACCGCCGCTTACCCTGGTGAGCAGAATCAACCAGGATGTTCTTGATCATGATGAAACAGGAAGGAAAAGACTGGTGGACCAGTGAATCTCCCGAAAGATCATAAAAATCGAGGCTGCCTTTTTTTAATTCGATTTTACCGATGCGAATGGAATTCCAACCCTTTGGCAACGGGATCGACATCAGCTTTTGCGTAGGTTTATCCTCCCTGGCTTGTTCCGAGGTTTTCATCCTGTAAATTGTGATTTCCGGTGCAATGAACCGGATACCTGTAATTTCGATTTTCCGGTTACAGATGGCTTGCATGATGCCAAACCGTTCCAGCGTGAACTTTTTCATTTTCATTTGAAAAAGCATGGGCGTTAAGGTGTCGGTCAGGGCCATTTTCCGGTAATGTGCCGTGTCGGGAATGAGTTCCAGGTTTTTAACTGATATATCCCCGTTGATTACATTCAGGTTCAGGCTCCCGATGCTGGCATGGTACAATCCTTTGCTTTCCTTTTCAACGGCCTCGGTGATGAATGATATGATCAGCTTTCCATAAAAGAAGTAGCCATAAATAAAAAGGCCGCTTACAATGACAAAAATAATGGCGATGATCACAAGAATTATCTTCGCGATTTTTTTTGATTTTCTTTTCCCTCCCACGGGCGCCTCTTCCTGGTTGATCATGTTGTTTGGAAATTTGTGTAAATGGTTGACATCGGTGCGCACGGCGCAATGGAGTTTAATTTCCCTTTTTGTATAAAAAATTCCAGTACCGGGGGTTGGCCATTTTGATAGGCTTGTGCAGTTTGAACCTGTAAACCAAAAGAATACGGCAATTCCCCATGTTTAAATAGTTCCAGCTATATTTTTCGGGCAAGGGGTTTAAAACTGCCTGGTTCAGGAAGAAGGTGCCAATAAATATCCGCTCGCTGTTATATCCCAATGAAGACCTGAACATGCCGGTGAAAACAAGTTTACCTCCAGACCTGGAGATGACAGATTTGTCGTTGATATCAAACCATGAAGAGCCTATACCCGGCCCTGCTGTCACTCCGATTGAAAAGAAAACGTGGCGTGCAATGACCAGGGTGTAATAATAACCACCATTAATGCCAACATTCAGCACATCCTGCCGTTTGTATGAGGCTCCATATAAAAAATCAGGATTAGCAAGGTTTTCAGGGATGAGCGATGCTGAATCGCTTCTGTTTATACAATAAAAGAAATTGGTGCCCAAAATCCACGATCCGGCACTCTTCTTTTGCCATTCATTCTGATAGTAAATAGCCCTGAGGGAAAATTTTCTATTATTCAAGATATACTGAAAATTGTATCCGATATTAATGGTTTTTATATCAGGCCGGGATTGAAATGTACCGGTTTGAGGCCAATCCTTAATCATATTCCCTGAGTTGGCCAGGTAGTATCCGTTATAGGATTGAAGGTAAAGGTCAGCATTGAATTTTCTAAAATGCATATGGGTTTGCAAATCAAGATACTTTGTGCTGCCATAAACATCATTATCCTTATTTACAAAAGGGAAATTCAGCCCGATATTCAATGAAAACCATGAATACGTAGCCCCAATTCCAAGAATGAAATTCCTGTTGGTCAGGTAGGATAAGCTTTGGTGCTCTTCGTTATCAACAATCCTGAAGCTGGTATATTTTACCGAAGAATAGAGCCTCGTTGTCAGGTTTTCAGTGAAACTGACAATATAGATCGAGTCAGGTTGTGTGCCTAATGGCCTTGGCGTTTCCGAAAACCACCTATGCCCCTGATCCTGCGCATAAGAAGTCGGAACCATTAAAAGGCAGAACAGTGTTAAATATCCACGATTGAATTTAAAATGCATCATCCATGTCTAAAATTTGGCTGATCCGCAATTAAGCAAATCATGACACAAATATACATAATGTTGCCACTGCTTTGCAAAAAGCACGAAGAATAATCGTTTTATCAAACCACGGAGCCCACCGAAATGAAACGCCTTGAATTCCCCTCCGACAAGAAAGTGCTTGGTTCCAAACCCAGGCTAAGCCTGTATTCAGGTTCCCAGTAGAATTTCAGTCCAAGCCCGGCAAAATCCTGCCAGCCGGCACCAACGGTCAGGGTGTAGTGGTTCAGATGCACCTTTAAACTGTCATTTTGCTGTGAAAAAACCGCCGTGGTAACGAAAATCAATACCAGGGTGAAAAATGCTTTTATACTGCCCATATTGCTATTCCTGTATATAATGATAGTAAAAACATTCCCCGGGTTAAAAATACTCAAAAATAAGTATCATTATTACAATTAATTCAATTTGTTCCTACTTTAGCACCGTTAAAAAACAGTCCAAACCTAATCGTAATCAACTATGAAAACAAAAATTGCAATGTTATTTCTGGGCCTGGGACTTGTGTTTACCCTGGCATGTTCCAAGTATCCACCCGATACCGAGCGCTTGCTCGAAGATATGGCAGTGATTACACAGTATGACGTCAACGCTGATTTCAATCAGTATAAAACGTTTTCCATGCCTACTTCGATCATTAAAATTACAAACAGCGATACGACCAACATCAGCAATTCCAAAGCACAGGCTGCCCTCAACCAGGTTTCAAAGGACATGCAATCAAGGGGTTTCGTACTTGCAGTGTCACCACAGAAACCCGACCTGGGCGTTGGAGTGGTCTATTATGAGAACACTATTGTAACTTCTTATTACTATGGCGATTACTGGGGCTACCCCTATTATGGATATGGATATTACTATCCTTACTATCCAACCTATTATACCAGCTACACGGCCGGTTTTGCCAACATTGAATTACTTGACCTGAAGAATGAGACAAACAACACCATTTACCTGAGGTGGAATGCCGGTATCCGTGGCCTTCTCACCGGCGATCATACTATCGCCGATATCACGGGCGCAATAGACCAGGCATTTACTCAGACCCCGCAATTAGTCACTTCAGCCAAGTAACAACCTTTATATAATTTTGACATGAACAAGATAGTAACAATAATAATGATCGGTTTTCTTGCCATCGGCAGTACCCGGGCACAGGAAAGTTCTTCCCTCAGTTTTACCCCTTCAGCCTATTATACCTTCAATTACATGATGACTTTCCCTCTTGGAGATTTTCATGATTGGGTTAGTCAGCCCGGCTTCTACGGGTTTGGCATGGGTGGCCGTTATTTTGTGAAAAAAGGACTGGCTGTCGGCTGGGATGTTAACTGGCAGAGGGTAACAAAAGAATATGACAATCAAACATTCACCATTCCGGATAAAGGTATTGCCATCAATGCAACGAACTACAGGTTTACCTGGATGGTTCCCTTTCAGGCTGTTGTGGAATATCACCTTAACCCCGGCAAGCAGGTTTCTCCTTACATAGGCCTTGGCATTGGCGGTGACTACATGGAGCATCACCTCATGATCCAGGAGTATGATATCTACCAGGATAAATGGGATTTCTCCCTCACCCCCGAAATTGGTGCCCTGGTTAAATTCGGCATGTCGGGCTGGGGCGCGTTGATTGCTGCCAACTACAAATGGACAACCAACGATATCACACTCTATGAAACCAAATCCTCAAACCTGTCGATGTTCAACATCAAAATTGGCATCGCTTTTGTGTTAAGATAAGGGTTTCTCAACCAGTTTGAAAAAGCCCCTGCAGATTGAGGCTTATACAAAGCTTATACCGGGTGTTAGCGGTTCCATCGGCATATACCTGGGAAATCCAACGACTAACCCGATTTCCTCCACTTCAATGGTTATAAACGTTACAACGAAGAGGCAGGTGATCCTGAACCTCCGTTCCAATATCATCACTGCAGGATCACGATATATCCTGCGGGGGATATATACAGGAAAGCATCAGGGGGTCAACTTTATCTATGGCGAAACGGAATACCGCTCCCAAACGTAGCCATCGACTGCGGAATTGGAAAGAATGGCATCGTGGTCTATTTCAACCTGTACGAAACGTTTTGATTACACATAAATTGGCGCGCGTCTGTAACACATGCCGGGCTCATTTCACAGTGATAAGCTGTCGTGACCCCAATACATCATCAACCAGTGATTCCAATCCGGCATAATTTCGTGCAGAGCTGTACACATAATCTTCTGGATTTGAAACAAACTTTTTTTAACCGGATTTCTGTGGATGTAATTAAGTTTCTGATGAAAAATGGAAGTGGAGCAGATTATTTTTGCATGATTCCCATCCATCCAAACCTTATATCTTTCAATTCTTTTCAGTAATTTACCATGAGATTCAAACCTGACGAGCATCCAATTTCTATCGTTTCCTGGCTGATCTATAATCTGCCTGATGATCTCTTTGGATGTAAATTTCTTGAAATCCCTGAGAATCTCAGATAATGTTTGCTGTCCGGTTGCCCGGGCAATCATATGCAGGTGATTTGGCATCATGCACCATCCATAAATTTCGAGACCTTTGTGCTTCTGGCAGTATTTCAATGATTCAACAATTAGGAGTCTGTTTAATCGCAATTCAAATACATTAATCCAATCAACGACTGTCATTGTTATGAAATAGGCCGCGTCTTTGTCATGCATTTTGTATTTATCTGACATGTGGCAGAAATTAGATTTACTGCTTAGTCGGATTTTTTACAAAAGGTGATGCCTGGTTGGGTGGTTTTTTGAAAAGTATTTGGTTGTGACGCGTGCCAACTTGTTACTTCAACAATGCTTTTACCGCCTCCTCGATCTGCTGATCACGTCCTGCTGAGAGGATGCCCGGATCATTCTGAACCCGGATATCCGGCTCCATCTGGTTGTTTTCACAAAATTTGCCATCGGCCGTACGCCAACCACCCATCGGGATGCCGAATACCAGCGTAGGGTCGATCTGGGCTTCCCACCATACAAAGGTCCCGGTGCCGGGAACAGGCATGCCAAGCGTTTGACCGGTATTTTTCAGTTTGTAGGCCACCGGGAAAAGGTGCGCATCGGAATAATTGCTCTCCCCGATGATCACGATGGATGGTTTGACCCATTTGTCATAGGGTTCGGAACCGATATACTGTCCATGCGGAACAATGTCGATGTACTTTTTACCACTGAGAAAATCGGAAAGCTGCTCATGGATATTCCCGCCCCCGTTGAACCGCGTATCGACGATCAGCGCCTTCTTTTCAAAGTTGTGCCCGAGGGCCTCTTCAAAGACGGTGCGCATGCTGGCATCGTCCATCGAACGGACATGCACATAACCAATTTTCCCGGCCGACAGCGAGTCCGTTTCGTTGCGGCGGTTCTTCACCCAACGCTTGTAAAGCAGTTCGTTTGCTTCACCAATGCTGATGGGCTTCATGCTCTCCTCCCACCGGTCGCCGGTGGCAGGGTTGTAGATTGACAGCAGGGTCAATTTGCCGGTTTTCCGGTTCAACATGGTATAAAAATCAATTGAATCGGCGATAGGTTCACCGTCTATTTTCTCCAAAATACATCCTGCTTTCGCTTTTGCGGCAGCCTTGTCAAGCGGTCCGCCTTCGACCACTTCCGCGAGCTTCAATCCCGGCCCTGTAAATGCATAGTCAAAGAAAACTCCCAGGTCGGCTGTCTGATCAACGTTTGGCCGGTTGGCACGATAACCGCAACCGGTATGCGAAGCATTCATCTCGCCCAGCATTTCGCTGAGCATTTCGGCAAAATCATAATTGTTGCTGATGTATGGCAGGAATTTTTTATAAGCAATGTTGTAAAAATCCCAGTCAACCCCTTGCATGTCAACCACATAAAATTTTTCCTTGAATTCGCGCCACGAATGGTCGAAGATATAGCTGCGCTCTTCGGCCGGTTTCAGCAGCATTTCGCCAGTGGTTTTCAGCGGTTCTGCCTTCCCGCCCTCCACGTCCACCTTTATGGGCTTACCGTCAGCAAACACGAGGATGAACTTGCCATCGGCCGACAACTCCATCCCTGGCCTTTTAAGCCCAAGCTTTGCAAGCAATTTCGTTTCGCCGGCCCTGAGTTCAGTCACCCACAAGTCATTGTCTTTCTCAAAACTGGTAAGGTAAAACAACTTTTCACCATCTTTGGATAGCAGCCAGTCCCTGATTTCTGAAGTATGGGGAGTAAGTTTGAGCTTGCGGTCAGTAAGGTTATCCCAGTCGATGACCACTTTGGCTGAATCCTTTTTGGCTGTACCGGCAGTGTCAGCCTTCTCCTTTTTTTCTTTACCGGATTTATCCTCTTCCGCTTTTTTCTTCTTCTCCTTTTCGGCCTTCTCCTCCTGGTCCTTTACGAGGGCAAATTCCTCTTTCGAAAGCTTGAACCTGTCGAATGCCGCCTTGGTGAAAAACATGGCGTAAACATCGGCACTGGCAAGGTTCCCGCCCTGTTCGCGGTCGCCGTTGCGGTTGCTTCCCCAGATCATCATCTTCCCTCCCATCGACCATTTGGGCGCATAGTCATCGTACCCGCTCAGGGTAAGGTTTTTGATTTCACCCTTCCCATCGGATGAAACCAAGCCAACTTCCGGACTGAATATCCGTTCGGGAAAAGCATAATTCACAAGGAACCATTTGCCATCAGGCGACCACTGGTAATATTGGTCGCCATCGGAATAGGAGTAATTGACATTGGCCGGCATGATGGTCCGCGACTTCTTATTTGCCAGGTTGAAGACCCTTAGCACCACCCTGTTTTCAAGATAGGCCACCTCCTTCCCGTCGGGTGAAAATTCCGGTTGAAACTCCTCGGCATCAGTTGCGACAACGGGCTCGGCTTTGAGCACCGTGGAGGCATAAAAGTACGGTTCCTCCATGCGCACGATGGAGGTGGTATATACATTCCAGCTGTTGTTGACTTCGGCGGCATACACCAGGGATCGGCCATCGGGACTGAAGCTTACGCTTCGTTCCTGGTAAGGTGTGTTGGTGATGCGTTTGGTATAACCCCCGTCAATGCTGCTCACAAAAATCTCCCCACGGAAAACGTACGCATACTCCTTACCGTTAGACGCAAGCCTCATTTCGGTGAAACTTTCATTTACCGGAACGATTTTTTCCTGAACGGAACGTCCATCCGCAGTTATTTTTACAGCTACCTTCGCCGGCTCTCCCCCCGGCTTCAGGGTATAAATGTCACCGTCCCATGCAACGCATAGGATATTGTTGACTGAGCGGCTGAGAAACCTCACGGGATGCCTGGTAAACTTCGTAATTGCTGTCTGTTTCGACGGATCGGAAACGGAACTACGGAAAACGTTGAAAGATCCGTTCTGCTCGCTCAGGTAATAGAAATCGTTGTTGTTGGCATCAAACACCGGGTTGCGGTCTTCGCCATTGAACTGCGTGATTTGTGTATATTTCTTCGCATTGAAATCATAAAGCCATATATCGCGTGCGATCGCTGAAGTATGGTGTTTCCTCCATTCGCTTTCATATCCTTTGATATCCTCATACAGGATTTTATCGCCTGTTGTTGTCGGGCACACGGCCAGTGCAGGTGTGGGAAGGAGCAACGATATTTCTCCGCCTGCAACCGGCGCCGCATAAAGCTCGTTCATCAGCGAAATCGGAAACTGCGCATTGGTGACGACATCCTGCCTGTAGGCAGAGAAGATCACATCCTTGTTGTTGGCGGTGAAACTGCTCGGGATTTCCCGGTTCGAGCTGAAGGTAAGCCTTTTGGCTTCTCCTCCTGCCGCAGCCATTACAAAAACGTCGAAATTCCCGCTGCGGTCGGATGCGAACGCGATGGTTTTCCCATCATGACTCCATACCGGAGCATATTCATAGGATTCGGTGAGGGTAATTGGAACTGCTGTGCCGCCTGATGAAGGCACAGACCAGATGTCGCCCTTATAGCAAAACAGGATGGTCAAACCATCCGGTGAAATTGCAGCATATCGGAGCCACAGCGGGTTCTCCTGGCAAAATATCTGTACAGAAAGCAATATAAAAACAATGAAAACAAGAATTTTTTTCATTTCGAAATTGGTATTGGTAATGTTAATTAATATGATTAAAATTTTTTCCGGGCAAAGATAAACAATTGAAATCAATTGATTTTTTTCGCATTCTGCTCGTAAATCTGAACCCTGAATAATAAGTATTTTGATTAAGCACAATCGTGCACCACGTAATGTTTTGGCCTACCCTGAGTATATATTTGCATGAAAAAAGGCATGAATCCATTGGTTTTCACTCAACGGTTTTCCCGATGAAACTGCATGCAGAGAGCATTACAGGGATTTTCGGACAACCATAAGAAGTGGAACAGTGATGGAGCACTCCAAGTTATCTTTCAGAATCTGGTACCTGGCAATTTTATTTATGACGGCCACCAAAAAAGGCATATCAGCCTGTGAGGTGCAGCGGATCAGAGCCTTGATGGGGAAAAGGGGAGCCAGTGACTGAGGGGTGAAATAAGTTTGCTGTCTACCCGACAACCATTTTCCGGGTAATCGAAGCCCCGTTTATCTTCACGGTATAGAAATAGATCCCCGGGGCAAGCCGGGTTGCATCAAGGGTGATTTTATGCCTCCCGGATGAAAGAAGTCCCTTATCAATTTCCATTTCCTTTTGTCCCATCATGTTGCTGATTTCCAAATTAACCATCGATGCTGTGGAAATGGTCAGATCGAAGGCGGTCAACCCCTTCGCCGGGTTGGGGAAATTCTGGCTTACGGAATATTCATTGATTATATTTACGGTGTTAATCCCCACCGGCCAGAATGTCGACGTGGCAAGCGAACGGTATCCGGTCGAAACATCATGTACCGAAACGGCGGCTGATGCAATGTTGGACCCGGCCTGGGTTGAGGTCTGGTAAACTATCTGGAGGTGATCGTTCCAGGTGTTTTTGCCATCGACTCATAAACAAATTCCTGGAAAATGTACTGGAAATCGGAGTTGAGATCGATCTGACCGGTCATTGCGGACGCGGTATGGTATTTGGCCCTGCCCCAGAGGTGGCGGTAGTTGTTGAGGTCCGGGTCAGGATTGCCAGGTGTGGCTGCCGACCAGATATAAAAAATATTGTTGTACTGATCTACCGTGATCTGCGGGAAACTTGAAAGGGAAACCCTGTAAAACGGCACATTCAGTAATGTGTTGATCGGTAGATTATTTTGTTTTAATAGATTAATTACTTTATTGATTAGGCACTCATATACCAGTAAGTTTTTCTTCTGATTTAAGACCTCTCCCTGAGAGTTGTTCAAACAGTCGGGCTTTAAATATTACCGCGGAGGCG
>JBBQUQ010000095.1:0-12692 GCA_038212325.1 Bacteroidales bacterium | reverse complement strand
GGTTTGAAATGGCTTTGCCAAAACTGCTCGAACGGCTCAAGCCCGACCTGTTTCTTTCTCCCGATGGATTTTTGTCACTGAAGACGCCAGTTAAGTCAATGGCTGTCTTTCACGATTTGAACTTTGAACATTACCCGAAGGATATCCCTTTCTGGACGCGCCGTTACTATCGTCAGTATTTTCCGAAATATGCTGCCAAGGCGGTCAGGATTGCAACGGTTTCCGAATTTTCGAAAGCAGACATCGTAAGACAATATAAGGTTTCGCCCGATAAAGTCGATGTCGTTTACGATGGTGCAAATGATGCTTATCAACCGCTAATGCAGATGGTAAAGGAAAAAATTCGAGGTGAATTCAGTGATGGGCTTCCATACTTCATTTTCATCGGTTCCCTTCATCCAAGGAAAAACCTGGTAAACCTGTTCCGTGCGTTCGACCTTTTTAAAAAATCAAATCCATCCGACGTCAAACTGCTTATTGTGGGGGCCAAAAAATGGTGGACCCGCGACATCGACCTGGCCTTCAACCGAATGATATACTCCGATGATGTTATATTTACCGGACGCCTCGATGTCAATGAATTGGCAGGAGTGCTTGGCTCTGCACTTGCCCTAACCTATGTTTCTTATTTTGAAGGATTTGGAATTCCTATCGTGGAAGCGTTCCGTTGTGATGTGCCTGTGATCACCTCCAATGTGACCTCCATGCCGGAGGTGGCCGGCGACGCCGCCCTGCTGGTCGACCCATTCGACCCCGAATCAATAGCTGAAGCACTATACAAAGCATATCAATTCGAGAGCATCCGGGAAGAGCTGATTGTTCGGGGCCGGCGTCGTAAGGACATGTTCTCGTGGCAACATACTGCCGACCGATTGTGGGAATCCATTGAAAAAGCTGTTAAATCCTGATCGAGAATGAACATCCTGTTGCTTGGTTCGGGGGGCCGTGAGCATGCACTAGCATGGAAACTTTCGCAAAGTCCGCTACTGACAAACCTGTATATCGCCCCGGGAAATGCCGGCACCTTAAAAACAGGTATCAACCTGCCATTGTCTGCAACTGATTTTGACGGCATTAAACATGCCGTACTCAATTATCAAATCGACATGCTGGTGGTAGGTCCAGAAGATCCGCTGGTCAACGGAATACACGATTTTTTCCTTGCAGATCCCGATATCAGGCATATTCCGGTAATTGGCCCGGCAAAACAGGCGGCCATGCTCGAAGGCAGCAAGGATTTCGCGAAGGAATTCATGAACCGTAATGGAATCCCGACTGCCCGGCACCAGACATTCGAAAAATCAGCGCTTAAACAAGGTATTGATTATCTTCACACACTTAAACCGCCTTATGTGCTGAAAGCCGACGGACTGGCTGCAGGCAAAGGGGTAGTCATTTGTAAGACATTGGCAGAAGCCGTTCATGAACTCACCCTCATGCTCCAGGCGGAGAGATTTGGCGCCGCGTCAAAAAAAGTGGTGATCGAGGAATTTCTTGCCGGGATTGAACTTTCAGTTTTTATACTCACTGATGGCATAAGTTACAAACTGCTGCCAGAGGCAAAAGATTATAAAAAAATCGGCGAAGGCGATACAGGACCCAATACCGGAGGCATGGGATCAGTTTCTCCTGTTCCTTTTGCCGAAGGGCAGTTCATGCACAAAGTAGAGGAAAGGGTCATCCTGCCAACCATGAACGGTCTCCGTAATGAAGGAATTGACTACAGAGGTTTTATCTTCTTTGGAATTATTAATGTTGGCGGAGATCCCTACGTGATCGAATACAATTGCCGCCTTGGCGACCCTGAAACTGAATCGGTGATCCCAAGGATCCAGAACGACCTTGTTCTACTGTTCAGGGCCGTTGCTGATCAAACACTTAACACAACAACCATTTCTATTGATCCCCGGGTTGCGGCAACGATTATGCTGGTTTCGCAAGGTTATCCTGAGGCCTGTGAAAAAGGTAAAATCATTGCAGGCGAAGACAACGTTGGCGACAGCATGATCTTTCATGCCGGCACTGAGCTCGTTTCCGAAACCGGTATGGTTGTCTCCAATGGCGGACGTATACTGGCGGTTACTTCAATGGGCAAAACCATGCAGGAAGCGCTGGATAAATCTTACGAGAGCTCAGGAAAATTGGATTTTGAAGGCAAATATTATCGCCGCGACATTGGCTTCGATCTGTAAAAATGAAACCCCCTCATCCTTTCACCCTGTTACCGGCAAGCGTAAAGAAAGACACGACCCAGCAGACAATTAACCTTTGGCACATTTGGTTTTGCCCCAACTGCACAAAGCCGACCCTTCGGCAAAACCAAAAGAGCCACTTTTTTGCCAACGCACCGACATAATAATGTAAATTAGCAGACTGAGAATCTCAATTAAATAATACTGCTTATCCCCTTTAAGCAAGTTTAGATTTTAATACAAATTTTAACATAGATATAAGATAGATTCGTCCTTCTTATTTTCATTATTCTTCACCACAATAGGCACAATAGTTCACAATAGATATTTTTCCGGCTGATTTTTAGCATAGAAATATTCAAACGAATTGACTAATACCCTTATTAATACTGCTATTGAAAATTTCAAAGCACATGGAACCAAAAAATGTCACTATTGTGAACTATTGTGCCTAATGTGGTTGATTTTTTCATGTTAATCCAATGCATGTTTGGATGTGCCAATGATTTATTTACTTGCCCAAAGGGGGATAAGCAGTTAATCAAATTACGAATTACGAATGAAAAAAATAATCATAGGGGTCACAGGGGCGAGTGGTGCAATTTACGGAAAATTGATGCTTGAACGTTTGCAAGTTCTTCAGGATCAAGTTGAAACATGCGGAGTGATTTTTTCCGAGAACGCAAAAGCCGTATGGAAATTTGAACTCGGTGAAGTCCCTGACGGGATCATCCACCATGGCAAAGTGAAGATCGAAGTATACAAACCCGATAACTTCTTTGCCCCCATGGCTTCAGGGTCGTCGGGGTATGATGCCATGATCGTTTGCCCGTGCACCATGGGAACGCTTGGCCGCATTGCAGCTGGTGTTTCATCCGATCTGCTCACCCGGGCAGCAGATGTGATGCTGAAAGAGCGTAAAAAACTCATCCTGGTCCCCCGTGAAGCCCCCTTCAGCCTGATCCATCTCAGCAACATGAAAATGCTGACCGAAGCCGGCGCCATCATCTGCCCCGCCTCGCCATCCTTTTACAGCAAGCCTGCCACCATCGATGAATTGGTTATGACGGTGGTCGACAGGGTGTTGACCCTGGCGGGGTTTAACGTGGATGGGTATCAATGGGGATAATTGTAGTGACGCATTGCAATGCGTCTCAATCTACAACGCCCGTTTAAATCGTTGGTACCCCGCCCGTTTAACCGGCGAATGTGCAAATACCCGGTCGAATTCGGTTTCGGTCATGGCAACCCAATCCGGTTTGCGCAAATTCATCAATTCGGCCGACGGTAAAAACTCCGGTGTCTGGTGCGGACGGGCAAAACGGTTGTAAGGACAAACATCCTGGCAAATGTCGCAGCCATAAATCCTGTCGGTGAATTTGCTTTTCAGTTCAGATGGAATTTCTGCGTTGTTTTCAATGGTCTGGTAAGAGATACAACGGGTGATGTTGAGCTGATAAGGCGTGTCGAGCGCCCCGGTGGGGCAGGCAGACACGCATGAACTGCAGGTGCCGCAATGATCGGTTGCGGACGGGTCAGGATCAAGTTCCAGGTCGGTGAGAATGATCCCGATAAAAAAAAATGAACCTGATGCTTTGTTGATAATGAGTGTGTTCTTCCCTTGCCAGCCAACACCGCATCGCTGTGCCCATGTTTTTTCGAGAACCACTCCTGAATCCACGAAGACTTTGGACTGATGTTCTTTTCCGATAGATTTCATATGGTCTGACAGGGTTTTAAGCCGCTTCCGCATAACCACATGATAGTCGGCCCCATAGGCATATTTGGAGATAATGAAATTATCCTCCTCCGGGATGATCTCCGGCGGAAAATAATTCATGAGGACGGCAATCACTGTTTTTGTGCCATCCAGTACCAGTTCCGGGTGTAACCTTTTTTCAAAATGGGTTTCAAGGTACTCCAGGCTGGCATATCTTTTCTGCTGGATAAAACCGGAATAAAAAGGCCGCAACTCCTCGAGCGAATCATTCGATGCAAATCCGCAATGGGAAAATCCAAGGCGCAGAGCTTCGGTTTTGACAAGTTGTTTCAGGTCGCTCACTTTGTTATCATCGTTAAGAACAACCAATCCTTAATCGAATAACTTAGGATGTTCACCAACCTTTATTTTTCCCAGGTGACGGTAGGCAAGTTCCGTCACCTCCCGTCCGCGCGGGGTTCGCATGAGGTAGCCCTCCTGGATGAGAAAAGGCTCGTACACCTCTTCAATGGTCCCGGAATCCTCGGATACGGCAGTGGCAATGGTGCCAAGGCCGACAGGTCCGCCTTTGAATTTCTCGATGATGGTGACAAGAATCTTGTTATCCATCTCATCGAGGCCGTTTTTATCAACATTCAACGCGCCAAGCGCATACTGGCTTATTTTAATGTCAATATTCCCGTTGCCCTTGATTTGTGCGAAATCACGCACCCGCCGCAGCAGCAGGTTGGCAATGCGGGGCGTGCCGCGGCTCCTCCGGGCAATTTCGGCCGTGGCAGCCTGGTCGATGGGGACATCAAGAATTTCTGCCGAGCGATGAATGATTTTGTCGAGGGTTTCGGCCTTGTAGTAGTTCAGCCGCGAATTGATCCCGAAGCGGGAGCGCAGCGGCGCCGTAAGCAAACCCGAGCGCGTAGTGGCTCCAACCAGGGTGAAGGGATTGAGTTTGATCTGGATGCTCCGTGCATTCGGGCCGGTTTCGAGCATGATGTCGATCTTGTAGTCTTCCATGGCCGAGTAGAGGTATTCCTCCACCACAGGCGAAAGCCGGTGGATCTCGTCGATGAACAGCACGTCGTTCGGCTCAAGACCGGTGAGCAGCCCTGCCAGGTCGCCGGGCTTGTCGAGCACCGGACCCGAGGTTACCCGCATGTTGACATTCAACTCATTTGCAATAATATGAGCCAAGGTTGTTTTTCCCAACCCGGGAGGCCCGTGCAACAGCACATGGTCCAGCGCTTCTCCACGTTGCCTGGCCGCCTGAACAAAAATCTTTAGGTTTTCCACGATGGCTTCCTGCCCCGAGAATTCTATGAATCCACCAGGGCGCAACGTACGTTCAATCTCTTTTTCCGCTGGATTTAACAGTTTTCCGGTAGGATCAAGGTTTTCATTCATCTTCACAAAAGTAAATTATTTTTGTAAATTTCATTTGTAAATAAATTTAACTATTTTTACGTTATTAATTTAACCAACCGAATATGCATCCTGTCATCGTAGCCATTGACTTTTCAAACACTTCCATTCACGCGTTGGAGTATGCTATTTCCATGGCCAATAAAATGAAATCCGACATTCACCTTATTTGGGTTGATAAGGTCACCTCTCAGGAGTCGGTGTACCCCGACACTGCCAACGAAAACAGAAATGAAGCAAAAAAGCGGTTTGATGAGATAATAGCCCTCTACAGTAAAAAGCTGGTGAAAGGGATTTCGATTGATTACAAATTGAAAAAGGGGAAGATTTACCGCGAAGTAGATAACGCAGCCCGGCTGTTTGAGGCCGAACTGATCATAACAGGTGCCCATGGCATTTCAGGTTATGAGGAGTTCTGGATCGGTAGCAACGCCTATAAAATTGTCACCTATGCCACAAATCCGGTTATCACGGTGCGCCATGATTTTCCGATAGGTAAAACCATTGAACGGATCCTGGTCCCAATGGATGGTTCGCCGGAGTCATTGCAGAAGATTCCGTTCGTGGTGAAACTTGCGGATTTGTTCAAGTCTGAGGTTCACCTTGTTACAACGCACAACAACCACCTGAAATCGATCCAGCGAATAACGGAAAAGATTGCACAGACAGCGCTTGCCTGCCTCGAAAAACACAAGGTCACTGTGATTGAAGGCAGCATCGTATCAACTGACCTGACAAAGGCTGTTTTATCTTACGCCGGTGAGGTGAATGCCGACCTTATCGCCATCATGACCGAGCAGGAATCCCCTGAAAAAATCCTGCTTGGAGCACAGGCGCAGCAACTTATCAACCAATCTCCGGTTCCGGTGCTAAGTATTCATCCACAGGAAAAATTTATTCTTACATAAATATGAAAACCCGTTGGTCAGTCAGCTTCATGTTAGTCCTTCTCTTTGCCCTGGTTAATACCGGGCTGGCACAGCAGCATGATACTTCTGGCGGCAAGACTGAAATTGTTCAGGACGACCGGGTAGAATTGCTCATAGAGAAACACATTCAGATCAACCAGGTTCAGAATACGATGAATGGATTCAGGATCCAGGTTTTTTCTGATTCCGGGATCAATTCCAAAGCCAAGGCCCAGGCCGTTCTTGATGAATTACAAACCAGGTATCCCGACAACCGTGTTTACCTCTCCTTCAAATCACCAAATTACAGAGTCAGGGTCGGTGATTTCAGGACAAAACTCGACGCCCAGCGGTTTCTAATCGAGTTGACAGCAGATTATCCCAATGCCTTCATTATAGATGATCAGATTAATCTCCCAAAAGCAGACTAATTTAATACCAGCCACCATGAATAAGATAATCGTTGCCATTGATTTTTCTGAATGTTCAATCAATGCATTTGTCCATTCCCTCTCCATAGCCGAGTACTGCAATGGTGAGCTGATCCTCCTCTGGGTGGAAAAAGCGGCAGGAGAAAAGGATAAATATGTGAACAAGCCCCCCGATCCGCTGACAGATGTTCAAAAAGCGCTCGAAGATCTCATCGCAACATATCAACCCGACCATCCGGGGGTTAAAATGTCGTGGAAGATCACGAAAGGAAAGATTTATAAAGAGGTTACCGGGGAGGCCAAATCTGTGAAGGCCATGCTGATCGTTACCGGAACCCACGGAGCCTCTGGTTTTGAAGAATTCTGGATCGGTAGCAATGCAAATAAAATAGTTTCATCAAGCGATTGTCCGGTGATTACCATCCGCGGTGGGATCAATGTCCAGCGTCCGCTTAAAAAGATCGTCCTTCCCATCGACAGTGCAGAAGAGACCAGGCAAAAATCCTCCTTCGCCGGATACATTGCCAAGCGGCATAACGCCGAAATCTATATCCTGAAGTTGTACACCTCAAAGCTTAAGGCGATGAGGCAAAAGGTGGATATTTATACGAGCCAGGTTGCTGATTATTTTAAGGAGGAGAAGATTACATACCACATTGACCAGGTTGTATGCGAAAACATCTCGGATGCCACTATCGAATATGCGGCCAGCATTGACGCCAACCTGATCGCCATCATGACAGAACAGGAAACGACAGCGACGAATATTTTCCTTGGGCCTTATGCACACCAGATGGTGAATCATTCGCCCTTCCCGGTGCTCAGCATTCACCCGAAGGATACCCTGGCGACGGGGACAGGATTTTAAAAGGAATGACGAATATGGGAATGACGAATATGCGTCATTCCCATATGGATCAATATCTGTCCAAACAGTTAAGGTCACTGAACGCCACTTTCAGCCGTTCCACCATCGACTTTTCCGCCTCTCTTAGCCATGCACGGGGATCATAGAATTTTTTATTGGGTTTATCTTCCCCGTCAGGGTTCCCGATCTGTCCCTGGAGGTAGCCTTCATTCTTCTTGTAGAAATTCAGGATCCCTTCCCAGAAGGCCCATTGGGTGTCGGTGTCAATGTTCATTTTTACTACGCCATATCCAAGGGCTTCGGTAATTTTTTCAGGCTCAGAGCCGGATCCGCCGTGAAATACAAAGTTGACAGGGTTTTCAACGGTTTTGAACTTCTGCTGTATGTAAACCTGTGAGTTGTGCAGGATCTTTGGTTCCAGCTTAACATTCCCCGGTTTATAAACCCCGTGAACGTTGCCGAATGAAGCCGCAATGGTGAAATCAGGACTCACTTGCATCAGGGATTCATAGGCGAACGCAACATGTTCCGGCTGTGTGTAAAGTCGGGAACTGTCAATGTCGGTATTGTCAACGCCGTCTTCTTCCCCGCCGGTTACTCCGAGCTCGATTTCAAGGGTCATCCCGATTTTACTCATGCGTTCGAGGTACCGCTTGCTGATTTCAATATTCTCCTCCAGCGTTTCTTCCGAAAGGTCGAGCATGTGCGAACTGAACAGGGGCTTGCCGTATTTTGCAAAATATTTCTCCCCTGCATCCAGCAGCCCGTCGATCCATGGAAGCAGTTTTTTCGCTGCATGGTCTGTGTGGATAATCACCGGGATGCCATATAATTCTGCAATCTCATGGATGTGCTGGGCGCCTGCAATGCTCCCTTTGATGGCAATGCGTTCATTTTCGTTCTTCAGCCCTTTTCCGGCATAAAAAATACCGCCGCCGTTTGAGAATTGTATGATGACCGGGGAATTTACTGCTTTTGCAGCCTCCATGACGGCGTTGATGGAATCTGAACCAACGACATTAACCGCCGGGAGGGCGAATTTCTGGTCTTTCGCAATCCGGAATATTTCCTGTACCGCAGCTCCTGTGGCTACGCCCGGAGCAACTTTATCGTTAATTCTTTCTGACATATATAACTGATTTTATGGGTTTTTCAGGGGGCAAAGTTATAAAAAGTCAAAGCTAAAATATCAAAAGCAAAAAATTAATCCCCGATTTTCGTACCTTTGCACCCACAAATTATGAATTATCAAGTTTTGCAGTACTTTTACTAAGCACTTCATTCGTAATTCGTAATTTGTAATTCGTAATTTGAAATGGCTCCGTAGTTCAATTGGATAGAATGGCAGATTCCGGTTCTGTTGGTTGGGGGTTCGAGTCCCTTCGGAGTCACCGAATAAAACATGAAACCCCTATAAACATTGAGTTATAGGGGTTTTTTATTGAACACCTGTGACCCGAATATAACAGGTTGTTGCGCTAATCTCTGAATTTCTTGCCATTGTTATACCCTTATGTTTATCAGGATCATGGGGATGCCGGCAATGAGGACAGCGGCTGGGCATCCCTGATTATCTCCTTGGCCGATGGCAAGACCGATGATAAAACACTCCAAAGGACTTTCGATTGAAAATGTTCCCAGCCTTTTCAGTTACAGACAAAGATGTTGAAACCACGTTTAATTTTCGAGATGATCGCCTCCATCGCACTGCGCCATTTCTTCAAACGGGTTATCATATTGAGACTGCTGGCAATGTTCTGCATGCTCCCAACGACTTTGTTGAAAACGATATTTGCAATACCCGTTTTCTGTGCTGACTTCAAATTATCCAGACTTGTATAACCCCCGTCAGTTGTACTGTCGCGAGGAACAATCCCGTAATTTTCGATTACCCGGTCAAGGGTAGGCTGGAACAAGGATTTATCAGACGGGTTACCCCGCAGTATCTGGCAATCCAGAACCAGGTTACTTTTCCCGGCAGCCAGATTTATTTTATGGCCAAATTGTACCTCCCGCTGACCTTTAACGATAATATCGGTATGCAATTCATAAATCGAAAAGATCTTCCTGAATGCCCCTGGCGATAATATTCGTGGACTTTTTTTTTACTGCATTGGAGGTCTGATTGATCACTTTGGTAAACAAAATCAGTTGTTTGTAAAATAGCGGTAGCCGTTTCGCTTCGCCACGCGTAACATTAATTTTGAAAAACGTCTTCTTAGCCGACTTGGAATAATCGATAAAATCAAGTGTGGTGATCTCTTCTTTCAATTGGGACAACAGACGGGTACTGGTTTTGACGCAATCCCATACCAGTGAATTATTGGTCGGATAGTGTATGTTTGTCTTTACCACAGTTGAATCCTGTGAAACACTTTGAACATTTTCAAATCCTTCGCAAATAGCTATTTTATTGATTTCTACGAGAAGACGGTGCAGTGATTCCGGTGTAATACGGGAGATGTATTTTTGAAACAATTGAAAACTAAACGGAGTGCGACCGTCCAACTTGACAAATAGTTCACAAATCCTTGAATCAATTTGAGCATATTCCAGTTCCCGGTAATCCATGCCCTTCATCTCCTTGTAAATGGCCCCACGAACAATTTGCTCAACACTGGGAGTGTCTTGGCGACCAAAAGATGAAGCCTTCTCGATGCCAACAATATCATTTTTCAACATCAAAATCAGATCAGGACGAGATTCCAATATCGTATCAATGACACAAAACTCTGGATTTCCGCTCCAGTCGGGCTTTTCGAACTTAAGAAGCAAATCATTGAATAATTTCATGTTTTCAGTATCTTTGATTCGAAGTTACCACGAACTTTTATGAAATATTCGACCAACCCCCCGTATTTATTACCATTTTGAGTTTAAAGACAGACACTAATTAATTGACAACTCTGATTTTTAATTGACGGTAACCGATTACAAAATAAACCACATACTTAGCTAACAACCAATTAAAACACCATGATTATGAAAAAACAACTTTTTACCCTCTTTTTCCTGATACCGCTGCTTACTTTATCTGCTTTCGGGCAAAACCCAATAGTCTTAACCTTTACCGGTATTGAAAACGGCAACCCTGTAAACCTGGGCAGCGTTAATATCCATAACTTATCCAAAAGTTGCGATACAACACTTGTTTGGCCAAACATGGTATTATCTTTAAATTCCCTTGGGACCGACGAACTTTCAGATATGCCAAAAGGGCTCCATGTGTTCCAGAACACGCCAAACCCTGCCGGGGAGAAGACTTTTGTAAAAATCTATATCCCTGAAACGGGGAATATTGAAATCGCTATCACTGATTTTTCGGGAAGGATGGTCAATTCGCTTAAACGGGAGCTGGGCCGGGGCTACCATACATTTCTATTTGAGCCGGGAGCCAGTCAACTGTACATTTTCACAGCCACACTGAATTCGGCCAGGAAAAGCATAAAAATAGCCGCCCCCGGGAATCGGCCTTCTGCCGTATGTTTGTTAAGTTACAACGGGGCGGAAGGCCAAACCACCCTGAAATCGGTCAGTTCAACCAACAAGTTTATTTTTTCACTTGGTGATGATATGGAATTCACCGGATATTATAATGCCCAGTCAAAAATCCTTCAAGATTCGCCAACATCCAGTAAAACCTATACTTTCGATTTCTCATCCGGGGCCAATTGCCCGGCAACAGTGACTTATGCAGGCAAAACATATAATACTGTTCAAATCGGAACCCAATGCTGGTTCAAAGAGAACCTGAACATCGGGACACGGATCAACGGTTACCTAAACCAAACCAACAACAGCACGATTGAAAAGTACTGCCACAATGATCTTGAATCGAACTGTGATATTTACGGTGGGCTTTATCAATGGGATGAAGCAATGCAATACTCAACAACCGAAGGCGTGCAGGGTATCTGCCCTACTGGCTGGCATATACCTACTGATGCACAGTGGTGTACCCTGACACAGTATATTGATCCAACAGTAAATTGCAATGAGGTTGGATGGAGTGGTACGGATGTGGGGACTAAGATGAAGTCAACCACAGGATGGTATGGAGGCGGTAATGGAACAAATACAAGCGGGTTCTCTGCTCTTCCGGGCGGCAGCAGGGACTACAATGGTAGTTTCAACGATGTCACGAACTACACCTACTTCTGGTCGTCGTCGCAGTTCGATGCAGCCGGCGCGTGGTTCAGGTACCTCTACTACGATTACGCGTATGTTAGCCGGAGCGGCAACTACAAGACTTACGGTTTTTCCGGGAGGTGCCTGAAGGATTGAAACTTTTATTATTTATAGGGAAGGCCTTGTGGGGGGCGAGCGATTTTGGCGCAGTACGATCAGTTACCGGTGTTTAAGAAGAGTTATGACCTGCTATTGGCGGTGTATGAAACGGCCGGCATGTTTGGGAGGGAATTCAAATACACGCTTGGCGAGAACATGAAAAAGGAATCTCTCGCTTTGATTGTTTGCATTTATAAAGCAAACAGCCTTGCAAGCCGGGCGCCACAGATTAGCGAAGCAAAGGAACATCTTGAAATAATCAGACTGCATGTGAGAATTTCCAAAGATTTAAAACAGATGACGTTGAAAAAAATGATATTTTTGAATGAGTTTATCGAATCCATCTCAAAACAACTCACGGGATGGGAAAAGGCGGTTAATCAAAACAATGGCAATTTCAACGATCTCACGAACAACGCCAACTTCTGGTCGTCGTCGCAGAACGATGCAACCAACGCGTGGAACAGGAACCTCAACTACAATAACGCGAATGTTAACCGGAACAACAACAACAAGACAAACGGTTTTTCCGGGAGGTGCCTGAAGGTTTGAACTTTTATTAACCGTTAACCCGCCTGCCGGATTATTTCCGGCAGGCTTTTTTATGAAACAGACCGGCCTTTTCGAAATACAAGATAGGGAAAAGTTGCTTTTGCATCTTTTCCGCGCCTATTACGACGCCAGGCAAAACAAGCGCAATACGCACAGCGCCCTTACGTTCGAGTTGCATTATGAACATCAATTGTTCATGTTAGCCGATGCCATTCTTCAGCAAGGTTACCAGCCCAGGCCAAGCATCTGTTTTATCGTAAACAAGCCTGTAAAACGCGAAGTATTTGCGGCCGATTTCCGCGACCGGATCGTGCATCA
>JBBQUQ010000094.1:0-12752 GCA_038212325.1 Bacteroidales bacterium | reverse complement strand
GTGGAGACGATCAAGCTGGTGAAGACGAGGTAACCCACCCCACCCCTGCCTCCCCAAAAAGGGAGGGAGACCACCCCACCCCTTGCCCCTCCCCAAAAAGGGAGGGGTAGCTCCACCCCGTGCCCCCCTCCCTTTTTGGGGAGGGGTCAGGGGGTGGGGTAATGACAAGCCGGGATCCCGATGAAAGGGGTTCCGGCTTTTTTTGTGACTGGTGACTAATGCCAGTATAGTTGAATGGCAATTAATAATGAAGAATTCTGTAATTAATGTGAACCAAGGGTTGAAAATAGAACTTATAGAAAAAACCTGATGTTATGTGGCTAAAGCCAGTAGTTATAAGCCCAATCATACACAGTTGGCTGAAGCCAACTGCAATAAATGGATGAGCGACTCGGATTGATCATTCAGCGAAAATACGCGCTATCTAATTAACCCAGTGCCATAAGATACGTCACATGGTTTTGATAGCATTCCAAATATCTGCGGCAATCTCGTCTGCCGGCCGGTTGCCATCTGTGATGAAGATGCTTTCTTCGGATTTCAGCAGGGCAAACGCTTCGAAATACTTGTTCCTCACAGCAATAAGGTTTTCCCTTGTTTCATAAAGTTCTGCAGAGATCCTCCCTGAACTGATCCGCGCCATGCTGATTTCGGGGGAAATATCAATAAAAATGTTGATGTCGGGACGAAGCAGCCCCGCGCTTAATGAGTTTGCTTCGATCACCCATTCAAGCGGCATATGCGCACCCTGGTAGGCATAGGATGACAAATAATAGCGGTCGGTGATCACGATGCAGCCCTCTTCAAGTTTCTTAAGAATGCCATCTTCCGGGTTCAGCAGGTGGTTTAACCTGTCGGCAATAAAAAGTCCGGCAATAACCCGGTGGTCGGCCTCATACTGGTGGGTGAAAATATTCCTGATGATGGTGCCGATCGGGCTGGCGGTAGGCTCTACGGTATTGTAAACCTGGTGACCCGCTTTTATCAACTTGTTGGTCAGCAGCTTAACCTGCGTGCTTTTCCCGCTTCCGTCAATGCCTTCGAAGGCGATAAAGAGGTTTTTTTTCATGCCGCAATATTAAGAAATATAGCGGGAAAAAGAGAATTTCAGGCTGATAACCCCCGATTTTTCATCCAAATACCTTTACTTTGCACCTTCCAATGGAAAACACTGCAATTCTTGCACCGGTTATCCTCTCATTCCTCATCCTGGTCATGCCTTCCGGGACTCGCTACGTGTATACCCTTGGGCTCACAATATTGATTATTCTGTTAACCTCGGCACCGGCAGCATTGGCCCTGTTTAATCCGGCTGCTGTCCCCAAAACCTTTGTTGCCGGCGGTTTTGCCGGCACAATCACCTTCACGGTCGACAGCCTCAGCGCTTTTTTTATCCTGGTCACCAATTTTACGGTTCTCACCGGGCTGCTTTATTCAAACGGTTACCTCAGTGCTTACAGGTCAGCTAAAACACCTGCCCGGTTTGCGCTGCATTATTTCAGTTATGCCTGGCTCCACCTGTCGATGCTGTGTGTGTTGATGCTGAGGGATGGCACAGCTTTCCTGGTGGCCTGGGAAATGATGGCCGTTTCATCGTTCATGCTGATCCTCTTTGAGGCCGAGAACCGGACCACCCTTAAAACTGCGGTCAATTACCTCCTTCAGATGCATGCCGGACTGGTCCTGCTCCTCATCGCCTTCCTGCTGGCAGAGGCAGAGGCTGGTCAATTTGGCTTTGACGGGCTGCAGTTGTATTTTACCCGCCAGCCAAATGCACCCCTCTTCTTCCTTCTCTTTGTCGGTTTTGCGGTCAAAGCAGGGTTTATCCCTTTTCACACCTGGCTTCCCGAAGCACATCCTGCCGCCCCGTCGCATGTTTCGGGGGTGATGTCGGGGGTGATGATCAAGATGGGCATTTTCGGGATTGTCCGCGTGCTCACCTATGTTCAATCCGACACCTTCATCATCGGCATCGTCATCATGGTCATATCCATGCTTACAGGATTGTACGGGATCATGATGTCGATCGTACAAACCGACCTGAAAAGGCTCCTGGCATATTCGACCATCGAAAATATCGGCATTATCGGCTTGGGCATCGGCCTGGGAACCATAGGCCTGGGCATTCACAACGATACTATTGCAATCCTTGGATTCGGCGGCGGTTTGTTCCACCTCCTCAACCACTCCCTCTTTAAATCTCTGCTGTTTTATTGCGCAGGATCGGTATATAAGGCCACCCATACCCTGAACATTGAACTCCTGGGCGGCCTGGTTCACAAAATGCCCCGAACCGCTGCACTGTTCCTGTTTGGCTCCATGGCCATCTGTGCCTTGCCCCCGCTCAATGGGTTTGTCTCCGAAATCCTGATCTATTACGGGCTCATCGCGGGTATGCAGGCCGGATCGGTCTTTCAGACCATGTCGATGCTTTTATCAGTAACAGGTTTGGCGCTGATCGGAGGCCTGGCACTTTTTGGTTTTTCAAAAGCATTCGGCATCACCTTCCTGGGTTCCCGACGTTCAGAGATTCATGTGGAAGAGCATGCCGTTAGCCCGGAGATGCTGTTTCCCAAATTGCTTATTGCCGCGATCATCCTGGTGATCGGTCTATCCCCGATGATGTTTTTATCCCCCATTGCCGGCATGATCGGGTCGCAGTTTCAACTGAACCCCGGCCCGGTAATCGCCCTGCTGATGCTTCCGCTGTCGAAGATAAGCCTCATGGGGGTGATCCTGATCGTAATCGTTGCCGCATTGCTGATGCTGAGAAGCCGGGTGCTGAAACCTGCAAAGGTGGCCTATGGTCCTACCTGGGGTTGTGGCTATACCGCAGGAACTGCTCGCCAGCAGTACACAGCGACCTCCTTTGCTGCCAATTTCGCAGAACTTGCAAACCCGGTTTTTACCGGCAAGCCTGAATATACTGACATCCATGAAGAAGATATTTTTCCCGGCAAACGCTCCTTTACAGTACATCCGGTGGATATATTCCGCCAGGTGATCAATAAAATTACCGGTTATTCCATGCTGGCACTGAAACGAATAGCACGGCTGCAAACAGGGAATATCCAGCATTATATATTGTACGCTTTCATCTTCATCCTGATCATTTTTGTGTTACTCTATATTAACCTGCTGTAATGGGATTCCTGCTGGCCATCGTTACCGCAATTTTTTTTCCCGGGGTCATCCTCCGGGTAAAAAGCATTGCCAGTGGCCGCAAAGGGCCGGGGATCCTGCAGCCATGGAAGAACATCCTGGTCTTGTTGCGAAAAGGAAGTGTGTTCAGCACCACCACGAGCTACATTTTTCAAATCGCACCGGTAATTTATTTGTCAACCGTCATCTGTGCATTGCTGTTGTTGCCATTCCCCGGCATGCCCTCCTTATTCGGATTTGAGGGTGATTTTATCCTCTTTGCATACCTGCTTGCACTGGGAAAATTTCTCTTCATCCTGGGAGCGCTCGATACCGGAAGCAGCTTTGAAGGAATGGGCGCCAACCGCGAAGCGCTCTACTCCATGCTGGCCGAACCTGCTTTTTTCATCCTGTTCGGAACCCTGGCTTTGCTCACCGGACACACCTCCATGCAGCAGATCTTTGAGTCGTTCCAGTTTGCAGGGCATAACTCCTTCATCATCGGGTTCATCGCCGTATACCTGCTGGTTCAGATCGCCATGATCGAAAACAGCCGTATGCCGGTTGATGACCCTAAAACTCACCTGGAGCTGACCATGATCCACGAGGTGATGATTCTCGACCACAGCGGGTTTGACCTGGCCCTGATCAATATTGGAACGGCGTTGAAATTTGCCGTGTACGGACTGCTGATCGCCAACTTTTTAGTGCCTGTGGATGCAGGAATGATATTGGTGAAAGGGGAACAGTTGCTGGTGAATAGTGAAAAACTTATAGAAAATAATGTGGGGAGGCCGGGCATGGTGGCCTTGCAGGTTGGGGTCTATTTCACTATCCAGTTTGTGTTTGCGGCACTGATCGGGTTGATGGAATCGTTCAGGGCCCGCAGGAAACTTGCGAAGAACCCGCAATTCGTCGTCACCCTGGCTTCAATCGCCCTGGTGGCCTTTATCCTGGTTTTGTTGATCAAATTTAAAATGATCGGTTAATGAATGTCCTGCTTGTCATCGTATTTGCCATCACGCTGATCTATCTCAGCATCACCGAGCGGTTCCCGGTCTTTGCAGGGCTGATTGCCTTCCAGGGGGTACTGCTGTTTGCATTGTCATTCATTGAACTTCATGCCATCACACTTGCAACCTTGATTTTCGTTGCGCTTGAAACGCTGGTTTTCAAGGTAATCATCGTTCCTTACCTCCTGTTTCGCATCATCAGCAAAACAGGGGAGGCACGGGTGCACGACAAGGCCTTGCCGGGATTTTATTCCCTGCTGTTTATTACAGTGGGGCTTTTGCTGAGCATTGTGGTCTCTTTTTCAATGAACACCTCTCCTGCCAACATGATCTATTTTATTGTGGCCTTTTTTGCAGTGTACACCGGCCTGTTTATGATCATTTCACACAAGAAAATCTTTTCGCACCTGGTCGGTTTCCTCGTAATCGAAAATGCTGTTTTACTGCTGTCACTGGCCATCGGAAGTGAAATGCCTATGCTCATCAACATCGGCATCCTGCTCGACATTTTTGTCAGTGTGCTGATTTTGGGAATATTTGTGATGCGACTGAAACAAAGTGCACACGAGCTTACAATGTTAAAAGATGACTGAGCTCCTGGTGGAGGTACTCTCCTCCCTTTTAGGGGAGGGGCCGGGGGAGAGGTCTCATAGAATTTGGGGAGGGGCCGGGGGAGAGGTCCAAAAATTAAACAGATGGTTGAATCAGGGTACATATTGACAGGGTTTTTTACGATTTCGCTCGTGGCGGGTGGGGTTGTCGGGCTGGTGCACAACAAAACACTTGCCAGGACCATGACCATCCTGTATGTGGCACTCCATATCATGTTTTCAGGTTATTGCTGGCTTCACCTGGGTGAAACCGTACTGGATTACTTCACCTTCGATCCGCTGGGTGTATTATTGCTTTCGATTCTTTCGATCCTCACCATCACGACGGTATTTCACGGGTTCATCTATGTAAAGGATGCCCGTCCGCGGGTTTACGCCATCTATCATGCGGCGCTGATTGCCCTGGTGGCAGCCATGTCGGGGGCATACCTGGCCAACGGGATGACCACCGTATGGATATTTGTTGAAGCAACCACCCTGGCGGTTGCCGCGCTGATCTATCACGACCGCACCCCGATGGCACTGGAGGCTACTTGGAAATATGTCTTTGTCTGCTCCATCGGCATCGCCCTTGCCTATCTTGGCATCCTGTTTCTCGGATTTACCGTGCATGATGCCCGCCTGCTGCACCTGTCGTTCGACAGCATCACCGAAATTGCCAGGATGGCCAACCCGCTTTACCTGAAAATAGCCTTCGTTTTCGTACTGGTGGGCTACAGCACCAAAATGGGACTGTTCCCGATGCATACCGTCACTGTCGACGCCCACACCGTTTCACCCCCGCCCATCAGCGCCTTTATCTCCACCACGCTGATGAACGTGGGCTTTCTTGCCATATTCCGCATTTACGCCCTCTTCTCGGCCACCACCATCCTACCCTTCATGAACCATGTGCTGATCCTGTCGGGGGTGCTCTCCCTGCTTGTTTCGGCAGGATACATGCTCAAAGCCAAACACAACAAGCGCATGCTGGCCTATTCAAGCCTTGAAAACATGGGCATTGTCGCCATTGCCCTTGGTGTTGGCGGAATCGGGTACTATGCCGCCATCCTTCACATCGTGCTCCACTCCTTTACCAAGGCCGGGCTGTTTTACCAGATAGGGCAATCATACAAAGTGATGGGGACCTACAAGCTCGATGAATCGGGCAATTACATGTCGCTGTACCCTGCCGGCGCGACAGCGCTGCTGCTGGGGTTTCTGTGCATCACGGCCATCCCGCCATCGGGGATGTTCATCTCTGAATTATACCTGATGAAAGCCATGGTCGGCTCCCGGAGTTACCTGCTGCTCGCTGTCACATCGTTGCTGTTGTGCTTCGTATTGTACGCCCTTCTTACAAGGGTGCTGCATATTGTCTATTCACAACCGCGTGACAAGCCCCTTCATGAGATGCACAAAGTCAACCCCTGGCAATCGGCCAGCCAGTATATATTGTTCGGACTGGTTATTTTCATTTGTTTTGCCCAGCCTGAGCCATTTCGCCAGCTTATCGAATCCATCATCAGCACCCTCCCGAAATAATGAAGGAAAACCGGTATATCGAATTACTTTCCAACCCCGGGATGATCAGCTTGGAGGCCATACCAGTGATGGAATATCCTGAATTCCTTGCTTTTATCGACCTGCTGATGGGCGAAGAGGGCACCCATTGCGTCGCCTATTTTGTGCTTCTGCAGCCGGGAAAATACCGGTTTATCTGCTGCATGGCGGCTGATGAGAATCATGCCATCCTGGTCTTCTCCCATGAACAGCCGCAGGTTGCCACTTTTTCACTGCAGGCAATTACAGCCAGCCATTTCCAGTTTCATATTTTCGAACGGGAGATCCACGAAAGATTCGGGATCGGGTTCGAGGGCCATCCATGGCTTAAACCCGTGCGCTATCCTTTCGACCGGGCAAACCAATCGGAGGTGATGAACAACTATCCCTTCTTTACCATCGATGGCGATGAACTTCACGAAGTCGGGGTTGGCCCGGTACATGCAGGCATCATCGAGCCGGGCCATTTTCGCTTTATCTGCCATGGGGAGCAGGTGCTGCATCTTGAAATCCAGCTTGGTTACCAGCACCGCGGCGTGGAACAGCTGTTTGTTGAAAAGCCGGGTATCCTGCAGCAATCGATCGTGGCCGAAAGCATTGCCGGCGATACGGCCGTCGGGCATTCCCTGGCATATGCCGGCCTGGTAGAATCACTGGCCGGAATAGAAGCCTCCCCGGGGTTATCTTCGGAACGGGTGATCGCGCTTGAACTTGAACGGATAGCCATTCACATCGGCGACACCGCGGCGCTCTGCACCGATATTGCCTACCAGTTCGGCCAGGTGGTGTGTGAAGCCCTGCGCACCATCATCATCAATACCACACAGCTTTGGTGCGGCAACAGGTTCGGCAAAGGGCTGATCCGCCCCGGCGGGAGCAACTATCCCCTCACCGGCGAAATCGTTGCTGAGATCCTGAAAAATCTCGACGATGTCGGGGAGCGGTACCTCCAGGTTACGGGCACGATCTTCTCTCTGCCCAGCGTGCTTGGCCGTTTTGAAGGAACGGGGAAGGTCACGACCATGCAGGCCTCTCTGATCGGTGCCGTGGGAATGGCCGCACGAAGCAGCGGGATGTACCGCGACATCCGATGGTCGCATCCCTTTTCAGGCTACCTTGGTCGCCTGTATGAACCGGTGATGTTGCAAAAAGGCGATGTTTGGTCAAGGGCCATGCTGCGGAAACTTGAAGTGGAAAAATCGATTGCGATTATCAGAGAACTGATTGCCGAACTTCGTACTTCAAACTTCGTACTTCAAGCCCCGGCTTATAATCTCCGTCTGGCGCCATCATCGCTGGCCATATCCCTCGTTGAAGGCTGGCGGGGAGAGATTTGCCATATCGCCGTTACGGATGAAAAGGGCAGGATCGTCCATTATAAAGCGAAGGACCCTTCGCAGCATAACTGGATGGCCCTGGCGCTGTCGGTGAGGAACCAGGAGATATCAGATTTTCCGTTGTGTAACAAGAGTTTTAACCTTTCGTACTGTGGAAATGATCTTTAGAGAATATAGCATCCTTCGCCACCATGGCAGGCAATATGTGCCTGACCTGCGGAAAGTGGTTCTTCCGGAAATATTCCGCGGAAGACCTGTTATAAGCAGGGATATTACAACTGCTGAGGCGGAATTAGCAGCAAATATCTGCCCGGTTGGCGCGATTGGAGCGCATTCTTCCGAATCGGAACTGGAACCTGCAACCTGCAGCATCGACCTGGGCAAATGTGTTTTCTGCAGGGAGTGCGAATTTGCACTGCCCGGGAAAATCAGGTTCACAAACGATTATAAAATGGCGTCGAACATCAGGGAGCGGCTTGTGGTTGTTTCGGGAAACGATCATCCTGCAGGGCTTGACCCTGAAAAGGTGCGCCGGGAGATCCGGTCATTTTTCAAACATGTTCTGAAACTTCGCCAGGTATCTGCCGGAGGCGATAATTCGGCCGAGATGGAACTGAATGCCGCCGGCAATGTGAACTTCGACATGGGCCGTTACGGTATCGAGTTCGTTGCCTCACCCCGTCACGCCGATGGCATGGTCATTACCGGCCCGGTTTCGCAAAACATGCATGAAGCGCTGAGGATCTGCTACGAAGCCATTCCTTCGCCAAAGGTAATCATCCTGGCAGGCACGGATGCCATCAGCGGAGGCATTTTCAGCGAAAATGCGGCCATTAACCGTGATTTTTTAACCCGCCATCAGGTGGATCTTTATATCCCGGGTAATCCGCCGCATCCGCTTACCTTTATCAATGGTGTGATGGATATGACGGGACGGAAATAAAAATGCAAAATGGCAAAATGGCCTGTTGCCAGACAATTTTGCCATTTTGGATTTTGCCATTTTAGATTTGAACCGCGGCTAATTTTTAAGGCAGCGTACAGATAGTCCGACCGACTTGTAGAACTGTCCGTTGGTTGCTGCATTGATGGCCGTGCTCGCCCCGCCATAAAATACATCAGTTGCCGGATTCGCTCCTGCAGATATTGTCCAGAAATTGGCATCATTGGATATATAAAAGAATGCCCCTGTTGTATACCATCGCAAGCCGCCGGGTAATGCAGTAAATCCGCTGGAATTGGTTGCCCCCGTATTGGGAGTTGCATAATGCGCTAAGGTGGTCTCTTTAAGTTTGCCGCCGGCAACAGTTTGGCCACCCTGGGAGGTCATGAGTGTTCCCCACTCAGCGTTTGTCGGAATATGCCAGCCTGCCGGACAAAGACCCTGAACATTCCCCGTCGGCACCGGGTTCCAGTTCGCAGAATTGGTTGCCCCGTTCACGTATTGAACCAGTTCTCCCCATTGATACAAGCCGCCATATACATTACAGTTCATGTCGCTGTTATTATAACAATATTTCTCAGGGATTCCATTATTCAACTGATTTGCAGTACCAACCACCATGGTGCCTATGTTAAGGCCTTCTCTCAGCCAGCATTGCGTTCCGACCTGAACGGTATTATAGGTCATTCCGCCGTAAGTAACAGTGGGAATTCCTGCGCAGGGAGCTCCTGTCATATAAACAACCATGGTGATTGCATTTGAAGTGGCAGGGTTATTCGTCAAACAGGTTGCACTGTAGTTGGAGGTGAGTACACAGGTAACTTTATCATGATCTGCCGGAGTGTAAGAGAATGAGGTGCTGTTGGTTCCTGCATTCACACCATTGACTTTCCATTGATAAACGGGCACGGTTCCCTGGTTTACCGGTGTTGCAGTATAGGTGACCTGGGTGCCGGGCATCACTGCATAAACTGAAGCTGTAAGTGCAACACTCACCGGCACATTCGGAATTACCGACATGGTGATGCTGTTGGATGTTACGGGAGTTCCGCCGCTTGGTACAAGCACACAGGTGATCACGTTGTTGTTGACCGGGACATAGGTATAAGTGACATTGGTGGCGCCGGTAATGTTCGCCCCGCCAAGCTTCCATTGGTAGGTAGGTGTTGCGCCACCATTAAGGGGAGTGGCCGTAAGGGTGACATTGCTTCCTGCACAAACCGGATTGAGTGAGGGTGCGATGGTGATGCTTGCCGGCCTTGCCGGGCTGTCAAGGATAATCACGGTATTTGATGTGGCAGGTGAGCCGATGGCACAGGAGGCGCTGGATGTAAGCACCGTGGCAACCTGGTCATTAATCGCAGCCGGGTATGCATAGGTGGCATTGGTGGCGCCGGTAATATTCGTTCCGTTCAACTTCCACTGGTAAACGGGTGAAGCTCCTCCGTTTACAGGGGTAGCTGTAAAAGTGACTGTGGTACCGATGACGATCGGCGTTGAAGCAGCAACAGTTACCTTGACCGGGGCAAACGGTGTAACGTTCATGGTTACCGTATTGGAAGTGGCGGGCGTACCAACCGCGCAGAGGGCATTTGATGTCAGTACACAGGTGATCAGGTCGTTGTTGCTCACGGTGTAGGAATACGTCGTGGACGTCGCTCCTACTATATTCATCCCGTTGATCTTCCACTGGTAAACTGGTGCTGAACCTCCGTTTATGATGGTGGAGGTATAATTAACGGTGGTTCCCGGGCAAATAGGATTTTGTGAAGCAACAATTGTTATACTGACCGGCAGGAGTGGATGAACGATCATCGAAACCACATTTGATGTAGCAGGATTGCCCGTTGCACACGTTGCGTTTGAGGTCAGCATGCATGAAATGGCATCGGTGTTGGCAGGCGCATAGGTGTATGCATTGTTGGTTGCCCCCGGGATATCAGTGCCATTCAGCTTCCATTGGTACAATGGTACTGCGCCCCCGTTGATAATGGTGGAACTGTAGGTGACCGGGGTTTCTGCACAAATATCATTGACTGAAGCGGTGATTGAAATGCTGACCGGCAAAAGCGGATGAACTGTCATGGTCTCAGCGTTTGAGACAGCGGGCGTTCCCGTTGCACATATGGCATTCGAGGTAAGCACACTGGTGATGGTATTGCCGTTCACCGGGGTAAACGTATAGGTGGCATTGGTTGCGCCGGTTATGTTCGTTCCGTTCAACTTCCACTGGTACTGCGGCGATGACCCGCCGTTTACGATGGTCGGGGTGAAGGTGACCTGCGTACCTGCGCAAACAGGATTGGCCGATGGGGCAACCGAAATACTTACCGGCAACAACGGAAAAACCGTCATGGTCACTATGTTGGAAATGGCCGGGTTTCCGATGGAACATATTGCGTTTGAGGTCAGCACGCTTGAGATCGCATGGTTGTTCTCCGGAACATAAGTATACGTGGAACTGGTCGCTCCGACAATGTCCGTTCCATTCAATTTCCATTGGTACAACGGGGAAGTGCCGCCATTACCGATCGTGGTGCTGAAGGTAACCGATGCTCCGGCGCAAACATCATTTGCTGAAGGCGTAACCGAGATGCTTACCGGTAACAGCGGGTTCACAATCATGTTCACGGTATTGGAAACAGCCGGATTCCCAACAGCGCAAATTGCATTGGAAGTAAGCACGCAGGTGATCGCCTGGTTGTTCCCGGGAACATAGGTATAGACTGTGCTTGTTGCACCGGCGATCGCTGATCCGTTCAGCCTCCATTGGTACAATGGTGCAGGGCCCCCATTTGTAATGGTGGAAGTATAGGTGACCGAAGTGCCGGCACAAATATTATTTTCTGATGGCACGATGGTTATGCTCACCGGCAACAGGGGATATACCGTCATGGATACCTCGTTTGAAGCCGCAGGATTGTCAACAGCACAAATTGCATTTGAGGTTAACACACAGGATATCACTGTATTGTTGGCAGGGTTTGAGGTATAGGTGGCATTGGTTGCACCAGGAATGGCTATTCCGTTCAACTGCCACTGGTATTGCGGTGCAGTTCCGCCGTTGGTAATGGTGGCGTTAAATGTAACCGAAGTGCCTGCACAAACATTATTCGCTGTTGGAGCGATGGAAATGGTTACAAACAACAGCGGGTTTACCGTCATGGTCAGCACATTGGAAAGGGCCGGGCTGTCGATTGCACAGGTGGCGTTTGAGGTGAGCACACAGCTGATCGCATGCGTGTTTACCGGAATATAAGCATAGGTGGCATTGGTTGCTCCCGCGATAGCCGATCCGTTCAATCTCCACTGGTACTGAGGGGATGTGCCGCCGTTGGTGATATTTGAGTTGAATGTGACTGAAGTGCCGGCGCAAACATTATTGCCCGACCGGGTAATGGTAATGCCAACCGGCAATAGTGGGTTGACCGTCATCGTCACGATGTTTGACGTGGCAGGATTTCCGGACGTACAAATGGCGTTTGAGATCAGGGAACAGGATATTGCGTCCGTGTTTGCCGGAACATAGGTGTAAGTGGAATTGGTTGCACCTGCAATATTGTTTCCGTTCAATTTCCACTGGAACGGTGGAGCAGATCCACCGTTAACAATGGTTGAGGTGAATGTAACCGAAGTGCCGGCACAAACATTGTTGTCGGATGGTGAAATGGATATGCTCACCGGTAAAAGCGGGATAACCGCCATGATCACAGCATTTGATGTGGCAGGACTTCCTGTTGCACAAAGCGCATTGGATGTCAGCCTGCAGGAAACCACATTGTTATTTACCGGCACGAAGGTATAGGTGCTGTTGGTCGTTCCGGGAACATCGGTGCCGTTTAAAATCCACTGGTACAGCGGGTTGGTTCCGCCATTTGCAATTGTTGAAGAGAATGTAACCGAAGTGCCTGCACAAACATAGTTTGCAGACGGCGAAATAGATATGGTTACCGGCAACTGCGGGTTAACCGTCATGGAGATACTGTTTGAGGCGGCAGGGCTTCCTGAAACACACACCGAACTGGAGGTCATGGTAACGGCGACCACGTCGAGGTTCGCGGGAACATAGGCATACGTCGAATTGGTAGCGCCTGGTAGCGGTATGTTGTTCTTTTTCCATTGGTATGAAGGCGTTTGCCCGCCGTTGACCTCCGTCGCAGTGAAG
>JBBQUQ010000093.1:0-12836 GCA_038212325.1 Bacteroidales bacterium | reverse complement strand
GTTCACCAGGCCGGGGTCAAGCAAGAATTCCGAAAATTGCTGGCTGGTCATGCGTTTTGAATCATCTTTTGGCTGAATTACCAGTTGACAACGGCTTTATTGAACACATCCTGGGCAAGCTGGGCAGTAATGTCCCTGATGAGCCCGTCCTGCACGGATGACAGATTGAAGGTGCTGGAATAATCCTGGAAGCGGGAGAATGTTGATTCCCAGTTCTGCTTCGGATCTGTTTTATTCGTAAATTTTACGCTTAAGGAAATGGTGAGCCTGTTCAGCGCCGCCGTTTCATTCCCCTGGATGGCAACGGGCTGAACAACATATTGGGTTATGGTTCCATCCAGGTTCAGGTCGCCATTCCGGTCTACAAGATTCAGGTTCGTTTGCGAAGTGAAATAGTCGCGAATGGCATCAGTTACTGTTCTTGACAAGGTGGGAACAACCAGGTTGGCATTGTTTGGGAACCGTGCGATTGAAACTGTTTTCACATTCGGTGAAATCGAAGCCCCGGTGAACGAATAACTCATGCGGCAGGAACAGGTAAAGGCCAGCATCAGAACAAACAAAGGCATTGCCCATTTCATGGCAGGCATCTCTTGGTACCGGTGAAATCTTTGTATCAGCACATAATCAGTTTAGCACAAAGGTAGGCAATATTACCCGATGTCGAATTCTTTGATCTTGCGGTAGAGCGTCCGTTCTGAAATTCCGAGTTCATTTGCAGCATCTTTTCGCTTGCCTTCATGCTTTGAAAGGGCGCGCTTAATGAAATCGATCTCCTTTTTCTCTAGTGAAAGGGATTCCTCAACCTCTTCCGGCTCCTGTATAGGCTCCTGGTCGTCAAACCGGTTGTCCTGGTGGTGAAGAACCACTGGCTGAGTAGGCTCTTTCACCTCCTCAAGGTCCTTGTAGAGCCGTTGGATCAGTTGGGTGTTTTCCCCAAGATTGTTGCTGAGATCAGCGTCATGTTGCATCAGGTTCATCACCAGCTGCTTCAGGTCATTCATGTCCTTTTTCATGTCGAACAGCACTTTGTAAAGCAGCTCGCGTTCATTGAATTTAGAGGAATCTTCCCCTTTGAAAAGAACCGGAAGCTCGCTCGATTGGCCCTGCGGCATATATTTGAGCAGGGTTGCTCCGTCGATCATCCTGTTTTTTTCTATGATTGAAAGCTGTTCAGTCAGATTTTTCAACTGGCGGATGTTGCCTGGCCATCGAAAGTTCCTGACCACCTGCTGGGCGTCATCGTCAAGCTGAATGGCCGGCATGCGGTATTTTTCAGCAGCATCAGAGGCGAATTTCCTGAACAAAAGGTAAATATCATCCTTTCGTTCCCGCAATGCAGGAACAAGAATGGGAACGGTATTCAATCGGTAATACAGGTCCTGCCTGAATTTTGCATTGGAGATGGCATCAGGAATGTTCACATTGGTGGCGCCGACAACACGCACATTCGTCTTTAAAACTTTCGAAGAGCCAACCCGCATGAATTCGCCTGATTCCAGCACCCGCAAAAGCCTGACCTGGGTTCCCAGCGGGAGTTCTGCGACTTCGTCAAGGAAAATCGTACCGCCATCCACTACTTCAAAGTACCCTTTTCGGGCCTCATGTGCACCGGTAAAGGATCCTTTCTCGTGTCCGAAAAGTTCTGAATCGATTGTTCCCTCCGGAATAGCGCCACAATTCACCGCGATATACGGACCATGTTTCCGGGCACTCATCTGGTGGATAATCTTTGGGAAGAACTCCTTGCCGGTTCCGCTCTCGCCGCTGATCAGCACGGTAATGTCGGTGGCAGCTACCTGCCGGGCAATATCAATGGCCCTGTCGAGCAACGGAGAGTTTCCGATGATTCCAAAGCGTTGTTTGATGGTTTGAATATCCATGGAATGATTTATCTGAGTTGTGCATTGAAATTACTGGCCATGGCCTGCAGGAGTTTATTCATGATTTTCTCGATCTCCTTATCTGTCAGTGTTTTTTCTTCGTCCTGAAGGATGAAATTCAAGGCATAGGATTTTTTGCCTGAAGCTATTTTTTCCCCTTCATACACGTCAAATAAGCCGATTTTCTTCAATAGCTTCTTCTCCGTCTGAAAAGCCAGTCGTTCAATTTGGGCAAAAGTGATTTCCGCATCCACCAGCAGGGCTAAATCCCGCCGCACTTCAGGAAATTTCGGAAGTCCACTGAACTGCAAACTCTTCGCTGGTATGAGTGAAAACAAGTGATCCCAGTTCACCTCCCCATAAAATACCGGCTGCCTGCAGTCGAAGGCATTCAGGATTTGCCTGGCAAGTGATCCTATGATGAAAATGTTCCTGCCGTTCGATAAATATTGCAGTCCATCATCAATATGGCCCGATTTGAATGGCTGTATGTCAAACCGGTCAGCAGAGATGGCCAGCCTGGCGCATACCCCTTCCAGGTAGCCTTTCAAGGTATAGAAATCAACAGGCTTGTCTGATGCGTTCCAGCTCTCAGGCTGCGAACGGCCAGTCATAATCAGTGCAAGGTGTTTTTCTTCATGATAACCCGGGAGCGGTTCTTTTTTCAACGATGCGGTCGAGTAAACCCTGCCGAATTCGAACATTTTAAGGTCTGAAATCTTCCGGTTCTGATTATAAACAATGCTTTCAAGCGCCCCGAAAAGCAGCGTCTGCCTCATTACATCGAGGTCGCGACTGATCGGGTTCATCATTTTTACTGACTGCTCAACCGGGTAGTCTTGATTTCCGGTATAATAGGTCGACCTGGTCAGCGAATTGTTCATGATTTCATTGAACCCGTTTGCAGCCAGGTAATCCGCTGCAAGATTTTGAACCTTCTCCGGGTCAGGGACCGTTGTATAAGAAATGGAAGCCCTGATCTCATCCCTGAGTTCAATATTGTTGTAGCCATAAATGCGTAAAACCTCTTCTATTAGGTCGGCTTCGCGTGTAACGTCAACTTTATACGCCGGTATTTCCGCCATGATCCCGGTTTCCTGTTCGGGTTCCCTGGAAACGACCATGCCCAGGTCGGCGAGGATGCTTTTTACCACTTCCCGGCTGAGGACTTTACCGGTCAGGCGGTCGAGGTTTTGCCACGAGAGGAATACGTTTTGCACTGGTATGGGTGACGTATAAACATCGACGATTTCAGATGAAATTTCACCTCCGGCGATCTCCTTGATCATCATGGCCGCCCGCTTGAGCGCAAAAACCGTGATGTCGTAATTCGCACCGCGCTCAAACCTGAAGGATGCATCCGTCTGAAGTCCGTGAAACTTTGAACTCCTGCGGATATGCCGCGGATCAAAGTAAGCACTTTCAAGAAAAATGCTGGTGGTTGCATCGGTCACACCCGACTTGACGCCTCCGAAAACACCTGCGATGCACATCGGTTCACTGGCATTGCAGATCATCAGGTCGTTTTCAGACAACGTGCGTTCAATGCCGTCAAGCGTGACAAACGTTGTTCCACCGGGATGTTTTTTAACGACAACCCTGTTCCCTGTGATTTGATCACAATCGAATGCATGCAGCGGCTGTCCGAGTTCCATCAGGATATAATTGGTGATGTCGACGATGTTGTTGATCGGACGCATGCCGATGCTGATCAGCCGGTTTTTTAACCAGGCTGGGGATTCGGCAACGTGTATCCCGGAAATTGTGATTCCGGAATACCTTGGACATGCTTCCTTGTCTTCAATGACGACCTGGATATGCCTGTTATCGGTATCACTTTTGAAAGTGGCAACATCAGGTTCAATGATATGGCAGCGATTTGAAACCAGGAGCCCGTCACGGCCAAAATTATTGGCAACTGCGACCAGGTCGCGCGCTACACCTAGATGAGAGGCTGCATCGACACGGTTCGGAGTTAATCCGATCGTGAAAATGGTATCTTCTTCGATGTTAAAATATTCATTTGCCGGCATGCCTGCCGGGGCTCCCGGATCAAGGATCATGATACCGGCATGAGAGGAGCCCAGGCCCAGTTCATCTTCGGCACAGATCATACCCTCTGAAACTTCTCCCCTGATTTTGGTTCGCTGAAGCATAACCTCCTTGTCGCTGAAGCAGAGGGTAGTGCCTATCGTTGCGACAACTACCTTTTGGCCTCTGGCAACATTGGATGCGCCGCAAACTATATTCAGGGGCGTGCCCGACCCCACATCAACAGTGGTAAGGCTAAGGTGGTCGGAGTTGGGATGTTTCTCACAGGTGAGCACTTCACCGACCACGATCCCTTGCAGACCCCCTTTTACCGATTGAAATGGCTCCAGGCCCTCTACTTCCAACCCGCATCCGGTTAGCATTTCCGCCACCTTGTCAGGTGCGGCATCAAAATTGTGATACTGCTGAAGCCAATTATAGGAAATCTTCATTTGATTGCGTGTTTAACGGGCAAAATTAGCAATAAAATCGTTCACGGCTATGAGATCAGCCCCCAATTTTGTTGCTTCCTGTCCATATTGAGCAGGTGAAGTGCCAGAATGTCATTTTCTTCTTTTGTAAGGGAGGGATCGCGGCTGATAATCTCTGAAGCCAGGTTCCGGGCATATTTTAGTATTTTTTCATCTTTAACAATGTCTGCAATGCGCAAATCCATGATGCCGCTTTGCTGGGTGCCCTGGAGGTCGCCGGGGCCCCGGAGTTGCAGATCGGTTTCAGCGATCTCGAATCCATCATTGGTGCGTACCATCGTGGAGAGGCGCTTTTTTGCTTCTGCCGAAAGTTCATAACTGCTCATCAGGATGCAGTAAGATTGATCGCTGCCCCTGCCAACCCGGCCTCTGAGCTGGTGAAGTTGTGAAAGACCAAACCTTTCTGCATTCTCAATCAGCATGATGGTGGCATTGGGCACATCCACGCCGACTTCGATCACTGTTGTCGCTACCATGATCTGTGTTTTATGCTCCAAAAACCGTTTCATCCCCTCGTCTTTTTCCTGCTGCTTCATCTGGCCATGTATCATGCTCACCGCATATTGCGGGGAGGGGAACATCTCGATGATGCTTTTATGTCCATCAGCCAGGTTCTTCAGGTCAAGCGTTTCAGATTCCTGGATGAGCGGAAACACGATATAGACCTGCCGGCCTTCGCCCACGTTGTCGCGAATGAACTTGTAGACTTTTCCCCTCTCTGGTTCGTAAACATGTTTTGTCACAATGGGTTTTCGTCCGGGGGGCAGTTCATCAATCACGGAGGTATCCAGATCGCCATAAAGGGTCATGGCAAGGGTACGCGGGATCGGAGTTGCTGTCATGACCAGGATGTGCGGGGTTACCGTGTTTTTCTCCCAGAGTTTGGCCCGCTGGGCAACACCGAACCGGTGCTGTTCGTCAATAACCACGAGTCCAAGATTTTTAAACTTTACATGCTCTTCTAGCAGGGCATGTGTTCCGATCAGAATGTGGATGGAACCGTTGTCCAGGCCTTCCCTGATTTCGCGCCTTTCAGCTGGCCTGGTTGAACCGGTAAGCAGCCTGACAACCACATCCAGGCCGGTGAGCATCCCTGAAATGGTATTGAAATGCTGCCGGGCAAGTATTTCGGTAGGGGCCATCAGACAACTCTGGAACTGGTTATCGAGTGCAATGAGCATGGTCATCAGGGCAACAAGGGTTTTACCGCTGCCAACATCGCCCTGCAGAAGCCGGTTCATCTGGTTTCCTGATCCAAGATCGGCCCTGATCTCCCTGATAACCCGCTTTTGAGCTTCGGTAAGGGCAAACGTGAGATGATGGCGGTAAAACTGGTTTACATGGTCGCCTACCTTCAGGAACCTGTGTCCTTCGTGTTTCAGCTGTCGGCCATAGCGTTGTTTTGCAAGCCGGAGCTGAATGTAGAACAACTCTTCGAACTTCAGCCGGGTTTGTGCCTTTTTTAGCAATTCGGGGCTTTGCGGGAAGTGGATATTCACAAATGCCTCCTGCCTGTTCATCAATCGGATGCCATGAATAATTCCGGGGGTGAGGCTTTCCGGCATGTTGAATTTCTCATTCAGCAAAATGGTCTTCACAAGTTTGCCAATCCCTTTGAAATCAAGCCCTTTGGATTTGAGCTTTTCTGTCGAGTTGTATATCGGCCTGATTATTTCGCTCAGGCTTATCGGTTGCGTTGAAGGAATTTCAAGGTCGGGGTGGGGGATGTTCCAACGCCCGTTAAAGATGCCAGGCTTGCCGAAAATGACATATTCCTGCTGGGGCGAGAGCATGTCGAGAACCCATTTGATCCCCTGGAACCAGACAAGATCTATCTCCCCACTCGCATCGCGTACAGTCGCTACCAATCGCTGGTGATGCGCTGCGCCGATGGTTTGAACAGATACCAGTCTGGCTTTGATCTGGATGTAGGCATTCTCATCCCGGATGTCGGCAATCTGAAGAAACCTGCTCCGGTCGACGTAGCGAAACGGGAAGCAGGTGAGCAAATCCCCGAACGTATGAATATTCAGCTCTTTTTTCAGGAGCCCGGCCCTCGCCGGCCCAACGCCTTTAAGGTATTCAATCGGGGTTTCAAGGAATGGTGTTGTCATACTGTCTTACAACAAAGGCTGCCCCTGAAATGAGACAGCCTCTGAAAAAAAATCGATCCAAAAGCAGGGATCACCTATCCGGACTAATATTCCCAGAGATTTGATTCAAACTCGTAAAGGTTGTTCTTTGCCTTTTCAGATTCAAGCAGGGCATCCACCCCGGTTGAATATTCGGTTATGTGGCGGTCGTAAACATTCTCTTCCTTATAGATATAGCTTGAGAACATCCGTTTCATAAAGACATCATCATAGGTCATACGGCCTGCCGCACCGTTTTTCAGATTAAACATTTCATTTTTGGCAAACAGGTTTCTGCATTCCGGGAAATAAATCCAGAAAAGGGGTTTGGGACCACGATAGTTGCCGGCATCATCAATATCGTCCATTACAGGGCAGATCCCAAGGATCCTGACCCCCATTTCCGAACGCTGGCGATCGAGAAACATATCCTCCTTGACTCGCAGAACCTTTACGTCGGCTGCTTCGAAAGTTTTGGTTATAATGGTGTCGTAATCATCATAAGGCTCATATGGGCGCTTTAGCGTCATCGTCTTTGTCGACTGAAGCTGATCCATGAGTTCCTTGTAGGTATTGGGAACAAGGAACTGGTCCGACAGGGCAGAGTAAGCAGTAATGGTGCCTTCCTTAAGGCCATCCATGATGATTTGCATAAAACTTTTCCAGTTATTCTGAGGTTTTTCAGGGAAATAAAATGTCTGGTTCATTTTTTCCCGCATGTCAATAACCCGCCAAAGTCTCTTAGTCCATACGATATCGGCTTCACGCAGGTAGGCATAGGGGATGGGCTGCACCTGGAGCGTGGCTGACCGGTCGTAAACACCATCTCTCGGCGGACCTTCAAGAACCTGGGAATAGGATGCCTGTTTTAATCCGACGATGAAGAAGGAAATTAAAACCATGAACAATATCTTTTTCATATAACCTCCTGATTATTATTAATTTACCTTCAAGTTTACAGATCCGATGGTACGGTCGCCGTCAGGACCTTTGACATTAATATCTTCGAACCAGATACGTTGATTTTTCTTGCCTTCCTGGATCATTTTCACAATTTCGGGGGTGAGCCGGTTTCCCTGTACTTTGCGCTGGATTACATCGCCGGAAAGGAAGGTGCCAAAGCTGAAGGAAGTTACAACGTAGGTCAGGTTAAAATCAAATCCGACCGGCATTTCGGGGATCAGGTATGGACTGGCCAGGATTAAGCTTCTCGAGATGAAGCCTTCGTTCTTACTTCCAACCTTTGCAACGGGATCAGGTACTCTTTTCAAGCGGAATGAAAAAGCTCCCATGCTTTTCTGTTTGCCTTCGAAGACCGCAGCAACACTGACCGTTGCCTCTTTGCTCCCTTTCGGGAGGTTATAAACAATAAATCCTTTGCCTTCCGCAGCAGCTTTGATGCTTCCCACTGAAACGGTTGGAATGATGCGCTCCGGATTGCCGGGAACTGAAATATCGATGGGATTTTCGACACCGATATAGAAAACATTCATTTTCGTCGGTGAAATTGTGACAAGAGGCTTGGCAACGGTATAAACTTCGTTGAAGTGGTATTGCTTCATGACACCAGACGGATCCATCAATTCAATAAATCCGGCATAGCGTTGCAAGCCTTCGCCTCCTGCTGCCATTTTCAAGGTCACACGGCCACCTTCCCCTTCCAGTACCCTTGCGCTTGCAAATTGACCGGGCGTGAGGCTGTCTGTTCCCATCTGGAATCTGACAATTGGTTTTCCCTTTGTTTCGTAAGCCGCAACAAGTATCTCAGCTTCATACTCTTCCCCGCTGAAAACATAGCGGCTTTTGGGAATTACCTTGGCATGAACCGCATCAAACTTGTAATCCTCCGCACTAATCGCTGAATATAAACTGTTCACCACGTCAAATTCAGCGTTGTAAACTTCAGCCTTAATTTTATTCAGGATGGTTACAGTCGCGGCAAGAATGGTGTGGTAGAAATTATGCATTTCCCAATTCTGCGGCTGTTTATACGAATCAACAAATTTTCCCTCGGTTTCGAGTCCCAGTTTGATACTGCTACGGAATTGTGGTTCCACCAGGTCGATCATTTGCTTTTTATATTGTTCAATCCTGTTTTTTAGTATCCTGGCCTGGCCGTTTGAACCATCTTCAGAAGTCCCGCAAAAAAAATTGGTAGGTTCATTGTAATTGTCAATCCTTTTTACTTTGTTTAACGGCAGGTTTTTAGCAGAATCATAACTTTTAAGGTTCTCAGTCTTCATGATAACTGTAAACTTGAGGCTGTCAATATAATTCTCAAGGTTATTGGATAATTTGCGGGCCTTGATAGCTTTTTCCCAATACGGTCCCACCTTTGCAGGGTTGGAATTGTATTGTTTTTCAAATTTGGAATAAGTGTTGTCAAGTTTGTTCGAAAAATTGCTATTGGTAATTTCCATGCTCTCATTCACGACGATGAAAGCATCGAGTATCTGTTTCGAGACGTTCAATGCGAGCAATGCAGTAAGAACAAGATACATCATCCCGATCATCTTCTGCCTCGGTGTCTCTTTATATCCAGCCATTTAGTTTAATATTAGATAAATACAGGTGAATCCCAAATTATTTTCCGCCGACACTCATTGCAGAGAGCATGTTACCGTAAACCTTGTTAAGGGCGGCGATATTCCTGGTCAGGTTATCTACCTCAGTTTTGAATTTTTCGGTATTGGCCATGGATTCATTCAGGTTAACAGCGAATTTATTCATTACGGTGTTGAACTTGTTTGTATTCTCCATCTGTTGGTTCGAACCCTGGAGATGCAGTTCATAGAGTGCATTAAGGGCCGAAAGATTGGTCGAAATTCGCTGCAGTTCTTTATTATAGGTTGCTCCGCTGGTTGAAGATGCGCTTATTGTTTCTGCTGTTTTTGAAAGCAGTGTCGCTGATTCATTGTACTTTTCAATAAAGCTGTTCGCTGATGCGGCAGCATTTGCTATACTTGTAGAAAACGCTTTGTTGGCATGCACATCTTCCTTTAGAGATTCGCTCACTTCCGCAAACATGGTTGAGAGGGTAGCAGCGCTTTTGGCGGTTGATTTGATGTGGGTCAGCTGTTCATTGGATGCTTGTACATTCTGATCAAGTGAAGCGGCTGTTTTGCGGTATGATTCGTTTAAGACTGTTGCCGATTCCGTGGCACTTTTCATGGTGCTCACATATTTGTCGTTGGCGAGCGAGGCATCAGCCACATTCGAAAGCTTCGAAGTTGTTTCCGAAAGATTTGTCAAACCGGTACCGAGGCTTGCGATCAGTTCGGGGCCGATCTTCGCTTTTTCAAGCATTTTGTCAAGTTCCTGCGTAATCGTATCCTTTGTGTCAAAGGCTTTGGATGCATCGACCTCGTCGGCGTGGTAAATGCCGGCTAACTGCGGGTAGACGAGGCTCCAGTCGGGCTCAACGTGAGGTGGTTCAAAGGCGGAGAAAAAGAAGATAATGGATTCAGTGCCCAGCCCAATGATGAGCATGGTATCGGCACCGGTGTAATGGTTGATTTTAAACAACGCCCCGATGATGACGACCGCAGCACCCCAGCCATAAAGCTTGGACATGAAATTCTTATAGCCTTTTGTTTTTACTAAATCGAGTAAAGCCATGGTTTGAAAAAATTAAGTATTAATGAATTGGATGGAATAAATCAATTATCTGTAGACTTTGGAGGCCCTCGCAGGATTATCATCACGCTGGCGTCCCAGGAAATTCTGGACACAACGGAATCCTACATAGCATTTTGCAGTATCCTGGTATTCGTACGCCCTCGTGGACACACGAAGAAAATAGGCAATGTCCTTCCACGAGCCGCCGCGGGTAACTTTTCTCTTTAACGCTGGAGGATCTGTATCCTTGGCGTTGTACTTGTAATCGGGGTTCAGGTCCCATGAAAAATTATAGGAAGAGGGATGGAAGGCCGTTACGGTCCATTCGGCTACATTTCCCGCCATATCATACAGTCCGTAATCATTTGCAGGATAATGGGCCACAATAACCGTCGTTGCTCCGCCGTCGGCGATATAATCTCCCCGCATGGGCTTGAAGTTAGCCAGGAAACAACCTTTGTCATTGCGTGTATAGGGACCACCCCATGGGTAAGGATTCCCGTCATAACCTCCGCGTGCGGCCCATTCCCATTCACCCTCGGTAGGTAACCGGAAGTCGCTGATGAACGTCTCGCCTTTTTTCCCGTTAAGGAAACTGTTCTTAAGCTGGGTGCGCCAGATGCAGAAGGCATTGGCTTGCCGCCAGTTCACGCCAACCACAGGGTAATTATCGTATGCAGGATGCCAGAAATATTTTTCGGTGCTCGGGTCATTGAACGAGTAAGCGTAATCATGAATCCAGCAAAGTGTATCCGGGTAAACGTTGATCACCTCCTTGCGTACATAAACTGAACGGTCTTTCAAGCCCTGCGGACGGTTTGCCAGGCTGGCCTCTTTCGGGTCGGGCGTTGCGGAGTAATCTTTGCGGGATGCCGCTTTCAGGTCAACAAAATAGTATTCAAAATAGAGTTTTCGCGTATCGATCTCTTTTCTGCGGAAATATCGTTCATTCTCCGGAAGATACAACTGCGACAAAGCATCACGTACGTCCTGCTGGTCAGAATTCCATTCCAACTTGGTTTCCCAGTTCAGGAAAGGGGGGTCAAACTGTTCTCCTGTCTTTTTGTTTTCAGAAATGAAATAAAGTTCCGGTTTTGTTTCTCCCAGGATTCTTCGGGCGATCGAATCCCTGACCCAATATACAAACTGACGGTATTCGTTGTTTGTAATTTCGGTCTGATCCATGTAAAATGCTGAAACCGTAACTGTTTTGGGATTATTCAACTGTGAGTATGGCATATCCTCATCGCTCACTCCCATGGTGTAAGAGCCCATGGGAACGTAAACCATGCCAAACGGATCCGGTGAATAGTATCGCTTTCGGTTTTTCACTCCCGTAAGCTCACCACTTCCTGAGTTTCCGCAGCTTCCAAGAAAGATGAGCAGTGCGGAATAAATGAGCAGTTTCTTCATTTGCTGGCAGATTATTAGATGAAAAATAACGCTACGTATTGATGTTTATTATGTTGATAGTCAGTTTTCCAAAACAAAACGGCAAAAGTAAGCTTTTTATTTTAAAGGAATCGTGTATTTCTATATGTTTTCCTGTATTTATCCGTATCGATCTTAAAACAGTAATTCAGGATGATTTCCATGCTGCCGTTGTTGTACTTGCTCATGGCGGAGGTGCTGATGTCGTATGCAACCCCTATTTGAAGACCTTTGATGAAAACTCCTGCAAGCACCGAAACCGCATCCTGGATCCGGTAACCAAGCCCTCCGTAAAATTTACCGTTATACTTCAGCAAGGCACTGGCGTTAAGCTGGAAAACTGCGCCGTCGAACATTATCTGGGCCGATGGAAGCAGTTCAAAAGCCGGGTGATCAGGGATGGTCCATTGGTAGCCTCCATTAAGATAATAGGTGCGACGCAACTGATACTTGGTTTTTTTACCTGTTGTCTGCAAAATATTTTCAGCCGATAATCCGAGGTAATAAACATCCGGAACCTTGTAAAACACCCCAAGGCCAACGTCAATCATCATATCGCTTGTTTTTTCAGCCTGGCCGAGCAATGGGTCAGGGTCAACGATCGGCTTGAACTTTGAACCGTCGTAACCGATGTTCACCAGGCATCCCTGCAGCCCGAAGGAGAGGTTGCCTGACCACGCTTCCATCCTGTAGGCATAACCGAGCTTGAGGACGGTATTCTTGAATACCCCGATCTGATCCTGCGAGATCGATGCTCCCACGCCGCCATGTATTTTCTTGATCGGGGAGTCGATGGTTAGCAAAAAGGTTTGAGGGGCCGACTTGGTGCCGTCGGTATCTTTCCATCCCATCCACTGCTGGCGTGCCAGGCCTGTCAGGTTTATGCCTCCGCTACCTCCGGCAAATGCCGGATTTGTGGCCATGTTTGTAAACATATAATGGGTGATCAGCGAGGGCTGTTGGGCGAAAATGGAGGTGTACCCTTGCAAACCAAACAGGATAAACAGGGATAAAACCCTTATTTTAAATGTATTGAAGCGAACAGAAGTATACAACGTTTTAGCCGTGTTGTTAGGTGCGTGCAAAAAACGGGATAAAAGTACAGTTTTTTTTGTTACGACCACCATTCCGATGCCAATTTAAACCCAGTCAAAACTCTAAACGTATGAATAACAGTTACAGAACTTACTTATACCGGAATCCCGGTGAAAAGTTACAATCAGTAACGCATATTCCATGCGTACATTGTG
>JBBQUQ010000092.1:0-13542 GCA_038212325.1 Bacteroidales bacterium | reverse complement strand
CAGTTTATCCAGGTAAATCCTATAGCCGGAATTGAATCGAAGATAATAAAGGCCATTTGAAAGGCCAGAGACCTCAATTTCTACTGTTGAATGCCCTGAAAACCTTGCTACTTCAGAGGAATACACAACACTTCCGAGTGCATTGAGTATTTGTATGGAACATGAAGGGTTGATGGGATGTTCAGGAAGAATCAGCCTGAAATGTCCGTCAGAAGGATTTGGATATACAACCACAGTTGTGATGCTCTTGTCCTGTGCATCAAATGTAAGTGGTCGCAACTGTACATTTAGATCAGTAGTCGACCATTTTGCGACACTGACATTTTTCACGGTCTTGGTAAAATACCCCGGGGCCGAAAAGGTTACGTTATAGGTGCCCTCAGCAATTGGACGCGCATAAAAGCCGGTTGAACTCTGTGAATAGACCTCGGAAAAATCCTTATCATGACCATTGATAAATACCTTGGCAGCGACAGGCTGATCTGTTACCGTATCTGAAACTATACCATTAAAGCCATAATGAGCCTGCTTGATGTAATTTAGAAAAGAATGATAGTTGTAATTCCAAAATGAGAGTAACTGGCTTGTTGGCAATAATTTAATATTTGATATCTCAAGTGTCACTTCACGACAATTATGCCAATAGTTCATATAGTCCTGTCTGCCCCCGTTCAATTCGTACCAGGCATAGCCATTCGTGATGCCATTATCGAGATCATTGAAATACCCTGCTGGTCCATAAACATGCACTGTATCCGCCCATTCCCGGCCGACAAACTGCCACCAGTCATCATCTGCAGCCAGTTTAGCCCAGGTATCCCAGGGAAAGTTAAAAACTTCGGCGCCGCCATGAAAATTTGCTGACATGGTGAAATGGGTATTTCCTGCATATGTCATCCAAGCCTGCGTTTCCGATTGCCATGGGTTGCCATCAGGGTGATCTCCGAGTTTAGGGTCCGGAAAATTCCTGTTGAGATCAACATTATTGGCATTGTAACGAATCGCCCCATAAACTGAATTATTCCCGCCGTGGTAGGTTCCATCCGGGTTTGCCAGTGGGTTGATGCATATTTCAGTCGTATTGACAAGCCCGGTTACCTCAGGATCGGTTCCGTAATTGTTGAGGAGGTAATCGATGAGGTGCATCATTAAAATATAACCGGTGGTTTCATCGCCATGTATGCTCGATGTGTATAGAAACTGTGGTTCTGCCTCCTCTTCGTTAACGTTTTTACTGATTTTCACTACGAGGATCAACCTCCCTTCAACGGAGAGTCCGACAGTGTCCAGTTTACAGATACCGGGAAACGATGTTGCGAAACCAACCATATAGTCGATATACTGCTGGTATGTAGGGTAGAAATTCCAGATAGTGCCGCCACTTTTCAAAACTTCACCGCTTCCCATATTGAACTCTGAGGCTTTTATCAGGGTTCCGGGAGATGGCAGTATGGTAAACTCGCTGGTATACCTCAGGAAGTTTGAAAATTCTTTTTTGTTTGCATACGCATAAACACTCTTCCCTTTCACCTGATCAATTGAAATCATCCGGGTAAGGGTATGAACATCATCCGGATCATCAAGTTTGAATGTAAAATACACTTCTCCCCTGTTGGCGAACAGACTGTCAACAAGTTGAATATTATTAACCTGTGAGATGGCCGGGTATGATAAACCAACCAATACAAATGCAATCAGGTAGTGTAAAATTTTCCTCATACTATTTTTCAAATTTGGCAATGCATGTTTCAATAAGTTCATAAGCCTGCTGATTCACAGGAACCAGGGGCAGTCTCAGGTAATTTTGACAGAGTTTCTTGATCTCCATTGCTGCTTTTACACCGGAAGGACTGCCATCCGTAAATAAAGCATTTGTAAAATCAATCAGTTGGTAATGAATCGTTCTGGCCAGGGGGATATTACCACTGAGGGCATACCTGACCATGTCGGAAAACTCTTTTGGATAAGCATTGGCTGTGACCGATATTACCCCGTCGGCCCCCGCTGCAATCAATGGCAATGTCAACCCATCATCACCTGACAGGACCAGGAAATCCTTTGGCTTGTTTTTAATTACTTGGAATATTTGGTCGAAATTACCGGATGCTTCTTTTATCCCGACAATGTTCGGACACTCTTCAGCCAGTCGCAATGTAGTTCCAGCAGCAATGTTGCCACCGGTACGGCCCGGCACTGTGTACAGGATAACCGGCACCGGACTTGCTTCCGCGATGATTTTAAAATGCTGGAAAATACCTTCCTGCTGCGGTTTGGAATAATATGGGGACACTGAAAGAATTGCATCAACGCCCTTGAATGGAGTTCCGTGAATTGCCAGGATTACGTCAGAGGTGCTGTTTCCGCCAACCCCGACAACCAATGGAACACGTTTATTAATGGTTCTGACAGAAAATTCAATCAACGCTTTCTTTTCGAGTTTCGAAACCGTAGGGGATTCTCCGGTTGTTCCCAGTACTACAATAAATTCTGCACCGCCGATGATAATATGGTTAATGATACCCTCATACGCCTCAAAATCAATTGCTCCTGACTTTTTAAACGGCGTCACAACGGCGACACCGGTGCCCTTGAATTTATGATATCCTTTTCGCATGCGTTTTGATCACGGTTAGATAATGCTGAACTTGTCCCAGGTATTCCTCCGAGGTCGTGGAAGGTTTCAAATCGATCATCAGGTCATAATATTCGGCATTTTTCTCAGAGAACTTACCTACGCGGCATAATGCGTTCGAGAGCCCTGAAATATACTTCAGTGGAAAATTATCCTGCAAACTAAGATCAATAAGAAGGTCAAATTCCTTGTCGATAAAGTCTTTCACCTGCCTGTGAATCGGTTTATAAAACCAGGTCAGGTCGCGGGAAGAGAAAAAATCGTATGACAGCTTGGGAAGAAATCGCTGAATGAGATTCTTGTTTTTTACAAATCCCAGGGCTTTAACCTCTTTATGATCTCCCTGCAATTGCGAAACGAACTCCGATACACGCTCATAATCAGGAACATTATCCAGCGTGTACAGAATACCGATCCGCTTTGCATCCTTCAGATTTGTCATCTGGCAATTGCGGAATGAATGGGACTGCTCCTTTTTATAATAGTACTGGCCGATTTTAATTCTAAGGTTACCAAACATAATTTTCAGTTAATTATTCATTTAGACTGATTTGCAAAATTAATCATTCCATCCGAACCTTACAAAAAGCATTTTGGATATCAGCAAAACGTATGGCTTATTGACATATTGTCATTCGTTTTGTTAATAAAACATAATTTTGTAAAATGAAAGTAACGTTTCTTGGTACAGGAACTTCTCAAGGTGTTCCCGTCATTGCGTGTGATTGCGAAGTATGCCGGTCGGCAGATACTCGTGACAAACGGCTGCGCTCATCGGTTATGGTTGAAAAGGAGGACTGGCGGATTGTGATCGATTGCGGGCCCGACTTCAGGCAGCAGATGCTGAGGGAGGGAATCCGTTCGATAGATGCCATCCTTATAACGCATGGACACAAAGACCATGTTGGTGGTTTGGATGATGTACGTGCATTTAACTACGTAAACCGCCGGCCTGCAGAAGTTTACGCCTCAACTGAAGTTCAGCAGATCATTAAATCGGAATTCTCCTATGCGTTTGCGAAGAACCCCTACCCGGGGGTTCCGGAGATCGTGCTGAACCGGATTTCGAACAAGAAATTTATCATTAACAAACAGGAAATCATCCCGATAAGGGCCTTGCACTATAATGACGACAAATTTGTTTTCGGCTTCCGGATTGACGATTTCACCTATGTGACCGATGCAAAGCATATTTCAGAAAAGGAAAAGGATAAGATCAGGGGATCGAGAGTCATCGTATTGAATGCCTTGAGGAAGCAAAAACACAATTCCCATTTTAACCTGGAGGAAGCCCTGGCCCTGATGTATGAATTTCATCCCGAACAAGGCTATATCACCCATATCAGCCACCAGATGGGAACTTACGCATCGGTGAGCCGTGAGTTGCCTGGTTTTGTCAACCTGGCTTATGATGGTCTTAATTTGATTTTTTAACGTGCTTCAGGGTCAGCAGGTTCATCGGGTTACTGCCAAGTCCATGAATGTTTTTCTGAACAAACCGGAGCACCTGGTCATAATACAGGATCACGACAGGCGCCTCTTCCATCATTATCTTCTCCATCTGCCGGTAATAGGTCAATCTTAGGGAATCATTGACTGTTGACATTGATGTTTCATACAGCCGGTCAAATTCCGGGTTTGAAAAATGGGTGTAATTCGGACCTTTCGGACAAAAATTCTTTGAGTAAAACATGGAGAGGTAATTTTCCGCATCAGGGTAATCTGCAATCCAAGAGGCACGAAAAAATGGCAGTTTCGCTTCGGCTTTCATCTCCTTTACAGCCGCCGGTGGACTTACTTCGAGTTTCATTTCGATGCCGATCGCCGAAACCTGGTGCTGTATATATTTGCAGATATCCAGGTAATCAGCTGTTGATGTCAATGTAATTGCAGGCAGCCCCTTACCCTGCGGGTAACCTGCGGAGGCAAGCAGTTTCCTGGCCCGGTCAGGATCATAATCATAATAAACAGAATTGGAATCGAAGGAAGGCAGGCCTTTTGGCGTAATTCCCTGGCAGCCGGGGATGCCGATATTGTTGCGCAGGTACCGGATCATTTTTTTCCTGTCGAACGCAAGGTTTATCGCCATCCTGACCTCTTTCGAGGGAATCTTTCTTTGCATGTTGTCGGTTGAAGGCTCAACCATAAACCCTAAATATTCCGTGTTCAGGTAAGGCTGCGTGATGAGGTTGATTGTTGAGACGTATGTCGGCTGTAGTTTTCCTTCCTTCGTAAGCAACTCATCTTTATATGTCGGATCGATCCCCGACATCAGGTCAAGATTTCCCTTGATAAATTCAAGAAACGCCGACTGCTTATCGGGAACAAACGTAATGGAAACAGCATCAAGATATGGCAGCCTGCACCCGTTTTCGGTTTCAAAATATGCATTATTTCGGAGCAGAACCAACTTTACACCCTCCTGCCACATTTTAAACCTGAAAGGGCCTGTTCCAACCGGATTTCTTCTGAATTCACTGCCAAAATATGAAACTGCCTCATGTGGCACTGCCGAACAATACTGCATACTCAGCAGTTGCAGAAACGGTGGAAAAGGTTTTTCCAGGCGGATGGTCAATGTAGAATCGTCAGGAGAACTGAAAGCTGCTGTTTCAGCAGGGTGTTTCAGGCCATTGAACAGCCAGGCACCGGGAGAGGCTACCCTTCGGTCGATGATCCGCTGAAATGAATATACAAAATCCTGCGCCACGACCCGGCGACCTTTTCCGCCGGGAAATGCGGGACTGTCGTGAAAAAACACATCATTGCGAAGATGAAATGTGTACAACGACCCTGAATCAGATATGCTCCATGATTTGGCAATAGAGGCCATTATTTCCATCCGGTCGTTCACCTGGACCAGTCCGTTGTAAAGCTGATTTACGGCCCAAATGATTGTGAGATCCTTTGCAAATGCCGGATCCAGGGTTGAAATATTGGCAGCTTCGTTGTATCGGAATACAGTCTTACCCGGCTGTGGATCAAACGTCGAGCAGGAGAAACAAAAGATACAGAAACAGAAAAGCAGCAGGATCGTTTTATTCATAAGTCTGGCGCAAAAATATCAGAAAAAAACATTAATTTTGTTTATTCATTCACAATAAATCCAAAACCCCATGAAAATTCGCTCAGCCCTTACTATTTTGCTTTGTTCCTTGTTGCTCATTTCCAAAGCTCAGGATTTTTCAGCCATGAAAGGTTCATCGTACTGTGCCATGAAAAAGACCGGGTCGCAGCATTTAACTGCCCAGCCAATGAATTCAACATCAGGACCGACACATTCGTTTAATGTCATTAAATACACGCTGGATATCGATCTTTACAGCTGTTACACGGCACCTTATCCTAAAAGTTTTTCAGCCTCGGTTATCGTTACACTTAAAGTGGACTCCGCATTAAATTCCATTAAGCTGAACGCAGAAAATTATTCCCTTATCATTGATTCCGTTCGGCTTGCAGGAATTTCGTACTCGCATGTCAGCGATATTTTAACAGTCCAGCTTGACCGGCTTTATAATATAGGTGAATCGGCAAATGTGAAAATTTATTACCGGCACAAGAATGTCTCGGATGGTGCTTTTTATTCAAACAGTGGTACGGTGTTTACCGACAGCGAACCGGAAGGAGCGCGCAAATGGATCCCATGCTGGGACAAACCCTCTGACAAGGCGCTGTTTGAGATAACTGCAAAAGTCAAAGCGAATGTGAAACTCGGCTCCAACGGCATCCTTGCTGACTCTTTACTTGTCGGGGATTTCCTTACATATCACTGGATTTCGAATCAGAATGTAGCTACCTACCTGATGGTGATTACGTCAAAAGTCAACTACCAGTTGAACATCGATTATTGGCATAAATTAAGCAATCCGGCCGACAGCATCCCGCTGAGATACTATTTTAATCTTGGCGAAAATCCGGCACCAGTCATGGCGATCATGCCAGACATGACCACCTGGTATTCACAAAATTTCGTTGAGCATCCTTTTGATAAAAACGGCTTTGCAACGCTGAATTCCGACTTTGCCTGGGGCGGGATGGAAAATCAGTCGCTTACCAGTCTGTGCCCTGGCTGCTGGAGTGAAAGCCTGGCTGCACATGAATACGCCCATCAATGGTTTGGCGACATGATCACCTGTAGCACATGGGCAGATATATGGCTCAACGAGGGTTTCGCAACCTGGGCTGAAGCATTCTGGTATGAAAGTTATATTGGCTATGCAGCCTATAAAAACGATATTATCGGCGATGCAAATGACTATCTCTCGAGCAATCCCGGCTGGGCGATCTCAAATCCAGAATGGGCAGTAACGACGCCACCAACCTATATTTTGTTTAATTATGCCATCACCTATGCTAAAGGTGCCTGTGTACTCCATCAATTGCGTTACGTGCTGGGCGATTCGCTGTTTTTTGAAACACTGCATTCATATTGTGCCGATACAAATTACAAATACCATTCTGCCACTGTTGCCGATTTCAATGCCAAGGTAAACGAGGTTACCGGCGAAGATTACAATTGGTTCTTTGATGAGTGGATTTTTCAGCCGAACCATCCTATTTATCAGAATACATACAATTTCGAAAATCTCGGGGGCAATCAGTGGAAAGTGAATTTCTGGATCAACCAGGTGCAAACCAATGCGCCCTTCTTCAAAATGCCTGTTGAAGTATTTATTCATTTCACAAATGGAACAGATACCACCTTGCGGTTCATGAATGATGCAAACTATCAGCAATTTTCATGGACATTCAACAAACAACCAAATATTTTCAAATTTGATCCGGACAAGGACATTGTGCTGAAAGGCGGAAATACCCTGGTAGGCACGCCCGAGAATGCTGCAAACCGTGTTCATACCGTTTTACTGCAAAATTCACCCAATCCTGCCAGCAATACCACACGTGTAAGCTATTCAATCAGCGAACCATCTAAAGTCAGAATAGAAGTTACAGATTTACTGGGAGTTGTGCTCATGCGCCCCGTTGATTCATATCAACCTGCCGGGCAGTACGCGGTTAACCTTGATTGTTCAGCACTTGCGCCAGGAAATTACCTTTACAGTCTCTCTGCCGGAAATGCCAGGGAGGTTAAAAAACTGGTCATTATCAAATAGTTTATCAACGAGGGTTTTGAGATTTTTCTGTCTTTTCATTTTGTGGCTGCGGGCGAATTCGCAAAGGCCAGGAAAATGGTGCTGGTAAAATAGCTGTGTTATTTTTTGTAATTCAGGTCAAGGGGATTTTTCACCTGCTCTTGCAGCAACGCTATATTTCTGATCTCCTGCATTTCGTCGACATAATGGAACCTCAGACCCTCTATGTATGATGGTTTTATCTCGTCAATGTCCTTTTTATTTTCCTTCGACAGTATGATATCCTTGAGATTGGCGCGACGCGCCGCAAGCATTTTTTCCTTTATCCCTCCCACCGGCAATACTTTGCCACGCAGGGTAATTTCACCGGTCATGGCAAGGCGCTCACGCACCTTGAACTGGGTGAAAGCGGAAGCCAGCGCGGTAAACATGGTAATTCCTGCCGATGGCCCATCTTTTGGCGTTGCCCCTTCCGGAACATGAATATGAACATTCCAGTTCATAAAAACATCTGGATCAATTCCAAAGGCTTCTGAATGAGCTTTTAAATATGCCAGTGCGATGGATGCTGATTCTTTCATGACATCCCCGAGATTTCCGGTCAGGATCAAATCACCCTTTCCCCTGCTCAGGCTCACCTCAACGAATAAAATCTCCCCTCCTGCCATTGTCCATGCGAGCCCGGTTACAACACCAGCAACATTATTGGAAATAGATTTATCTGCCTGGAAAATAGGGATTCCCATGATCTTTTTCAGATCGGCTTCCGCTATTTTTTTGGTGAACTTTTCATCTGAGACAATGGCCCTCACCTTGCTTCGGATAACCTTTGCAATGCATTTTTCAAGCATTCGCACACCAGATTCGCGGGTATAGTCTTCAATAATCCGGGTAAGCAATTCGTTGCTGAATTGGAGCTGGTTTTTTTTGATTCCGTGGTCATTGAATTGTTTTGGCAGCAGGTGGCGCCTGGCAATTTCAACTTTCTCTTCAATTAAATACCCGGGAATATCAATGATTTCCATTCTGTCGCGCAAAGCGGGATGGATGGTGCTGAGAGTATTTGCAGTGGCAATGAACATGATTCTCGACAAATCATATTCAATTTCAAGATAATTGTCGTAAAACGCAATATTTTGTTCAGGATCAAGAATTTCAAGCAACGCAGCCTGGGGGTCTCCATTGATATTCATCCCCATGACCTTATCTATTTCATCCAGCACAAAAACAGGATTTGATGTTTTTGTCTTTTTCAAACTTTGCAATATTCTGCCAGGCATTGCGCCAATATAGGTTTTCCGGTGCCCACGCAGTTCCGATTCATCCCGCAAACCGCCTAACGACATCCGGGTATATTTCCGTCCGATCGCACGGGCAATGCTTTTTCCCAGCGATGTTTTTCCCACCCCCGGAGGTCCGACAAGGCACAGGATCGGAGATTTCAGATCGCGTTTTAATTTTATCACCGCCAGATGCTCTATGATACGTTCTTTGACCTTATCAAGGCCAAAGTGGTCCTCGTCAAGTACCTGTTGCGCATGGTGAAGATCAAGGTTGTCGGGAGTAAACTCGCCCCAGGGAAGTTGAACCAGTGTTTCGAGATAGTTTGTTTGAATTGAATATTCGGCTGCCATCGGATGCATCCGCTGGAGTTTGGTCATCTCTTTTTCAAAGACTTCGGAGACCTCCTTTGACCATTTCTTATCTTTCGACTGCTCACGAAGTGCATTGAGTTCCTGGGAATTCGGACTTCCTCCCAATTCTTCCTGGATAGTTTTCAACTGTTGGTTCAACAGGAAGTCACGCTGCTGTTTATCAAGATCCGTTTTAACTTTATTCTGAATCTGCTGTTTCAGGTCTGCCACCTGGAGTTCTTTGGTCAATAATGTCAGGACATGATTGGCACATTCAGTTAAATCGGCAACCTCAAGCAATCTTTGCTTTTCTGTAAGGTCAACATTGAGGTTGGATGAAATAAAATGAACCAGGAACGAAGGCGATTCGATATTTTTAATGGCAAAGGCCGCCTCTGATGGAATATTGGGAGACTTTGTGATGATCTGAATAGCCAGGTCTTTGAGGGATGCAATCAGCGCATTGAATTCCCCTGTATCGGCAGGGATGATTACCGGGGCTTCAAAGGCAGAAACAGAGGCCATGATATATGGTTCGGACTGGATCATTTCATTGATAGCAAAGCGGCGTTTCCCTTGGATAATGGCTGTATTGCTGCCATCAGGCATCTGCAAAATTTTGATGATATAAGCAACAGTGCCAATTTTATTGAGGTCATCAAATTCAGGGTCCTCGACTTCTGCGTCTTTCTGGGCAACCACCCCGATGGTGCGGGAACCCTTGTAAAACTCACGGATCAGTTTAATTGATTTATCACGGCCAACCGTAATCGGGATGACAACACCCGGGAAAAGGACTGTATTGCGCAGCGGCAGGATGGGCAGCACATCAGGAACCTCTTCGGTATTCATTGTTTCCTCATCCTCTGACGACAACAAAGGAATAAATTCGGTTTCCGAATCAATCAGGTCAGAAAACATCAGCGGGTTATGTTCCATTGGATTATCCATAATTTTCAGAAAGTCAAAAAATCACTCGCCCTTGATCGAATCAAGGGCGAGTGGCAATGACAACAAATATGCCAGAAATTTGAGTTACCTATTACAGGTATTTGTTCTTTAGTGTAAGGTTGTATACATTCGAAAGGAGTTCCCTCTCTATATCATTGAAGCTGCATCGGCGGCGTTTAAAAACGATCTCGGCCACCTCCATTGCTTTGTTCAGGCTGTAGTTAGTATGCCCGGCTGTTCCTCCCCAGGTGAACGAGGCAATGAAATTTCTCTGAAAGCCTGAGCCAAAAATATTTGCACTCACCCCGACAACAGTGCCGGTGTTGAACATGGTATTGATCGCGCATTTTGAATGATCTCCCATGATCAACCCGCAAAACTGGAGATGTGTGTTTACAAACGTTTGTTTACCATAGCTCCACAGGCGCACGTTGTCGTAAGTATTTTTAAGGTTGGAGGTATTTGTGTCTGCACCAAGGTTGCACCATTCTCCAATAACAGAATGGCCAAGAAAGCCATCATGAGCCTTGTTTGAATAGCCGAAAAGAACAGAATTGTTAACCTCGCCCCCAACACGACAGAATGGGCCAATTGTGGTGGCCCCGTATATTTTTGCCGCCATTTTCACTTCAGCACCTTCACAAAGGGCGAACGGCCCGCGTATCACAGCACCTTCCATGATTTCTGAGTCCTTGCCGATAAATATCGGGCCGGTTGTTCCATTGAGCACTGCGCATTCAACTTTAGCACCTTTCTCTACAAAAATATTTTCTTCCCCGAGCAACCGGTTTGTTGCGCTCAGTTTTTGTGACTTCCTGCCTTTTGTCAGCAGATGGAAATCTTCGATCAGTTCGATTTCATTCTTTGAGAATATCTCCCAGGTATGGCCGATTTTAACCGGAGCTGCAGACATCTGAATTTCTTCGATACCTTCTGATGCGGTGTCGCCGATACTGTCCAGTTCTTCCTGGGTTACGTGCAGGGCAATTATGGTGTCGTTATATACAACAGTCTGATTTGGTTTAAGGGCTTTAATTGCAGCAACTATTTCATCATTCGGGCAAATGGAACCATTGATCAGAACATTCTCTGCCTCTTTAACGATAGGAAATTTATTACTCAGGTAACTATCAGTCAATGATGATGTTGTCGACTTCAGACGCTTTTCCCACTTTTCCCGGATCGTGAGAATCCCTACACGGATATCCGCAACTGGCCGTGTAAATGTGAGAGGCAGCAGGTTTGTGCGGACGATACTTTCATCAAACAGGATATAATTCATGTTATTTCAGTATAATTTTATAGCAAACATGATCAGTTATTTCATGCAAAATTAAAAAATAAACCAATAAAAAAAAAGGCCTCTTTAGAAAAAGAAGCCCTTTGAAGAATATTGTTGCACGGGTTTATTTTCCTGCTGCATTCCTGTCGATATGCTTCTGGTACCTGCTTTTGAATTTATCTACACGACCTGCTGTATCTACCAGTTTCATTTTACCGGTATAGAAAGGATGCGAAGTATGAGAAATTTCCAATTTAATTAAAGGGTATTCTACGCCATCTTCCCAAACGATAGATTCCTTTGTTTTTACGGTTGATTTCGAAAGGAAAGTGTATTCGTTCGACATGTCTTTAAATACAACCAGTCTGTAGTCTTTCGGATGAATATCTGTTTTCATTGTAATATGGTATTTTTATGAGGGTGCAAATTTAAGGATTATTAATTGAATTCCAAAGAAATTTTCTTATCGGTTTAAAGATAATAAAAACTCCATGGTATCAATCTCGTCGGCATAGTCGCCAAGGGCCGGTTGCTGGGCTTCTCCGAAATTCAGCGATTTGACTTGCAAGTCCATATTGCTGACGACGCACTGGATTTCCTCATGGTTCTTCCTGATTCTGGCGGCGACTTCAACCGGATCCTGATAATATTCATAGTTCACTAAACCAATCCGCGCTGCAATGGCAGGGTCCTCTTTCAGCATAAGAAACCCGTTGTCGATAAATGGGATCTGGCTTACCATGAATATTGATTTGTTGTAGTCATAGTTGTTCCGGTACTTATGATGATGGGCAAAATGGCTGTAACTTTCCAATGATGCAAGGAAGCGTGAAAAATCATATCCGTACGGAACGAATAATTTCGAAACACTCCTGCATCCCATGCCGAAAAAGAGCATGATATCACTTGCAAGGTTCTGCAAATCCTGTTTGCTCTCATTCCCATTGAGCACTGCCAGACTATTGCGGTTTTTACGAATGATGTGCGGATACTTGCTGAAGTATAATTGGAAATACCTGGAGGTATTGTTACTTCCTGTTGCAATGATGGCATCAAAATTTTCAAGTTTTCCGGAGGTAAATGAAATATGATCTTCCCATTCAGGCATGATGTCAGTTAAAATGGCTGTCATTGCAGGCAGCAGCAGGTTGTCAGACGAGGAGAGTTTAGCAAGTAGTTTATGCCCTGAAATCAGCACACACAGAAAATCATGAAATCCGACAGCTGGAATGTTTCCTGCCATCACAACCCCAATTTTCCAGGGAATTGCAGAATCAGTAAGGCTGTTATCATAGGCCGACAGCCAAAAATCCAGATTTTCTCTTTCAAGGGCCATGCCAAGGTTGTTCAAGGCAATCCTGACATGCTCCCCAGTGAACCAAGGGTTTCTTTCGCAAGCTGAGCGAGCAGCCGCAACCAGGTGCGACAAGCCTGGTTCCGTTGAATTTTCATGAAATCTGATCAGCCTCTGCCCCAGCAATTCAAATGATTTTATGCGGTCGGCCAGGTTCATATAACTTAATATTGCAGCAAATGTAAGCCATTAATCGATTGCCCTTTCTGATATGGAATATTCAGTTTTTCCGGCCAACTGATGGAAACAACATTAATTGTCGGTTCCCGGCTCGATTTTGTAGCTAACTTTGCAGCACCATGAACAGGCAAACTCCAAGGTTCGGATTCCCGGCTGCCATCTGTTTGATTTTTTCCCTCCTTTGGTTTCTGATGCCGGGAAAATACTACTATGCATCAGGTCAGCGATTTCAAAACGTCAGGCAGGCTGAAGACACCCTGGTTCTTGTCCTGAATTCCATTAATGCATCCCAGACAGACAGTTCAAAGCGGGCATTGAACCAGGCTTTTTCTGAAGCTCTATTTGAGACACTAAAGCTTTCTTCATCAGATAGTTATTCGTTTGATTCGCTAAAAACGGTGGCACGAATTTCCTCT
>JBBQUQ010000091.1:0-13564 GCA_038212325.1 Bacteroidales bacterium | reverse complement strand
CTGCCAGTTCGGCAAGCGCTTTATCTATTTCAGCTACTTTATCTTTCGGGTACTGCTCGGCAGGCCTTTTGACCAATGCCGACTGATACTCCCCTTTCGCGGCATCATACGATTTGTCGGCGAGCAGCTTGTCGGCATTCGCAATGATGGAGGCATATTCCTCATCCAGGGCGTTCTGCTTTGCAATGCCGGCCATTATGGCATCGATTTCTGCTATTTTTGTCACCGGGTACTTTTCGGCAGGCTTCAGTGCAGAGGCCCCTGCATATTCAGCTTTTGCAGGCTCATAGGCTTTATCAGCCAGCAATTTGTCGGCTTTTACAATGGCCGACTGGTAATTCTCCTCCAGGGATCGCGTCGCGGCCGCCTGGTCGGCGAAGAGTTTATCGATTTCCGCTAATTTCTCCCTGGGATAAGTTTCGTCGGGCTGCAGCGCCGATGCATTCGCAAACTCCGCCTTTGCCTGGGCATATGATTTTTCGGCAAGCAGTTTGTCAGCTTTGGCAATCGCCGAGGCGTAAGCGAGCTCCTGCGATTTTTGCTTATCCAGATTATACAGGATCAGGTTGATCTCTACGATTTTGTTTTTTGGATATACCTCGTCGGGCTTCATGTTCGAGGCAGTTTGAAATGCGGCTTTCGCAGGCAGGTATGCCTTTGCCGTCAGCATGCTGTCGGCCTTGCCGATGGCATTTGCATAGCGTGCATCCCCGGCCTTTTGCTGTGCATCCGCAGCCATCAGCTTTTCAACCTCGGCAAGTTTTGATTTCGGATAGGCTTCAGTGGGCTTGATGGTCAGCGCAAGCTGGAATTCCGACCGGGCTGTTTCATAGATTTTGGATTTAAGGGCCCGGTCGCCGTTTGAGATCGCAAGCTGGTACTGCGACTCTTTGTCCTTCGATGCATTTGCAAAAATGCTCTCGATTTCCGCTATTTTATCCTTCGGATATTGTTCCGCGGGCCTCAGGTTCGTTGCTTTGACATACTCGGCCCGGGCCAGCTCATACGACTTCTCCGTCAGCAATTTGTCGGCGCCGGCAATGGTTCGCAGGTACTGCTCCTCCATGGCCTTCGCCATCGCTGACTCCTGCCCCGTAAGCATCTTGTCGGCCTTGGCGATCATCTCTTTCGGGTAAGCCTCATTGGGTTTTGCCGAGGAGGCCATCACATAGTTTTCCCTGGCCTGGAAATATTTTTTTTCGATGTAGGAGCTGTCGGCAAGGGTGATATATTTGTCGTAATCTGCCTGGGCATTGGCAATCCGGGCCATGATAGCTTCGATCTCCCTGATCTTGTCTTTGGGATAGGCCTGTTCGGGCTTGATGGCCAGGGCGTCTTTGTAGAGTTTGAGTGCACCGGGGTACTGTGTGGACTTGAACGATTCGTCGGCCAGCACGATCGCCTTGATGTAGGCATCATCTTTGGCTTTTTGCGCCGCAATCAAGCCGGCAAGTTCCAGTATCCTGTCCTGCGGATATTTTTCGCCGGGTTTTATCACTGCGGCCTTTTTATAATCCAGCAGGGCATCCTGGTAGCTTTTTGCCAGGTAAAATTTATCGGCCCGGGCAATCGCTGCCGCATACTCCTCGGCTTTCACCTTGCCATCAACCTGGATCTTGATAATTTCGTTGATCTTGTTTTTCGGATAGGGATCTCCCGGCAGGAGCTTACCTGCTTTTTCGTACTCCTGCATGGCCTTGTCGTATTCGCCGGCCTGGAAAAGCTTGTCGGCACTCGAAATGGATACGTCGAAAAGGATGTTCTGCGCTTTTTGCGAACGCAGCAGATCCATGGTTTTACGAAGTTTGTCGGCCGCAACCATATCGGTGGGGTCCTGTGAAACGGCCTGCTGATAGGCCGACTTTGCGTTCAGGTAATCTTTGGCTTTAAAATAAACGTCGCCCGATGCCAGCGATTTCTGGCTGGCCTCCCGCTGCTCCTTCTGGGTAGCGACCAGTGGGTTCAGGCTCGCAATCCGGTTTTTAAGTACCTGATCCTGGGGTTTTATTTGCAGCGCCCTGGTCAGCTCTGCCAGGCATTTCTCATAATTCTTTTCATTGTAGTACTTATCCGCGGAGCTCACAATGACATTGAAGAGGGAGTCCTGTGTTTTCAATCTGCCGGCAGGTGTGGTGTCACTGGCGGGCGTGCTGCCGGTCGGAAGGAAATCATGGCTGCTGCGTTCGCGATTTGCCTGACGGGCAACGAACAACGAGAAAGCTATAAGAGAAACCAGTACTGAAGCAGCAATTGGAATGGATCTGTTAAGTTTGACTATTTTCATGCGATAATTGGGTGTTCTGTTGATTTAACGCTAAAGATAATGACTAACGTGATTTTTCGGAATTAATTACATGCATGCGCTACACATCGATCAGGCCGTCCTTCATCGTCAACTTGCGGTCGGCCATGTTTGCCAGGTCGAGGTTATGGGTTACGATGACATAGGTTTGCCGGAACAGGTCGCGAAGCCTGAAAAACAACTTGTGCAATTCAACGGCTGAGGCTGAGTCGAGGTTCCCCGAAGGCTCATCGGCCAGGATCACCGAAGGATCATTCACCAGGGCCCTCGCCACCGCAACGCGCTGCTGTTCGCCGCCCGAAAGCGCCGATGGCTTGTGGCCGGCGCGATCTGCAAGGTTCATCAGTTCAAGAAGCTTCATCGCCTTATTGATCGCCTCCCCCTTCCCCCTCCCTGCGATGAATGCCGGGATGCATATGTTCTCCAGCGCCGTGAATTCAGGAAGCAGGTGATGAAACTGGAACACGAACCCTATCTGCCTGTTGCGAAAAGCAGACAACTGGCGCTCCGGCAGCTCATTAACCCTGATACCGTTGAGCTCAACCGTGCCGGCATCGGCCCTGTCGAGGGTGCCAAGGATATGGAGCAACGTCGACTTCCCGGCACCTGATGCGCCGACAATGGAGATGATTTCACCCTTTTGCACGTCAAGATCAATCCCCTTGAGAACTTTCAGCGGGCCAAATGACTTCTGGATGTTACGCGCAATGATCATAAAACTGCCTTAAACGGCAAAGTTAAGAAAATAGAAATCTTTGCATCCTCTTTTTTGTAAATCCATTTCAAACTACTAATTTTGACAGCCAATACTAACACTCCTCCATATGAACCTGCACGAGTATCAGAGCAAATCGATCTTAAAGCAATACGGCGTTGCCGTTCCCGAAGGCGGACTTGCCCACACCGAGGAAGAGGCAGTGAAAGCGGCTGAATATCTCCAGGGCGCAACCGGAACCGACAAGTTTGTGATCAAGGCCCAGGTGCACGCGGGCGGCCGCGGGAAGGGAGGAGGCGTTAAGGTTGCAAAATCGATCGATGAGGTGCGCGAACTCGCCCGGCAGATGATCGGCATGAACCTGGTCACCCCGCAAACCAACAAGGAGGGAAAGTTGGTGAGAAAGGTGTATGTGGAGCAGAATATTTATTATCCCGGCCCCTCCGAGCCATCGGAAATCTACATGAGCATCCTGCTCAACAGGCAGAGGGGACGCACCGTGCTGATGTATTCCCCCAGGGGCGGCATGGATATCGAAGCCGTAGCAGAGGAGACCCCCGAACAGATCTTCACCGAGGAAATCGACCCGAAGGTCGGCCTGCAGGCGTTCCAGGCGCGCAAGATAGCCTTTAACCTCGGACTGAAGGCCGACGCCTATAAAAGCATGTTGAAATTTGTGTTCGGCATTTGCAAGGTCTATGAGGCAACCGATGCCTCGCTGATCGAGATCAACCCTGTGTTTAAAACATCCGACAACAAAATCCTTGCCGCCGATGCCAAGATGGTGATCGACAACAACGCTCTCTTTCGCCACCCCGATATCTCCCTCATGCGCGACCTCGACGAAGAGGACCCCATCGAAGTTGAGGCAACACGACACGACCTGAACTATGTGACGCTGAATGGCAATGTGGGCTGCATGGTGAATGGTGCAGGGTTGGCGATGGCTACGATGGATATCATCAAGCTTTCGGGCGGCGACCCGGCCAATTTCCTCGATGTTGGCGGATCGGCCAATGCCAAACGCGTGGAAGAGGGATTCCGCATCATCATGAAAGATCCGGCCGTCAAAGCGATCCTGGTCAATATCTTCGGCGGTATCGTGCGTTGCGACCGGGTGGCACAGGGTGTGGTCGACGCGTATAAAAACATCGGGGAGATCAACATCCCCATCATTGTGCGCCTGCAGGGCACCAACGCCGAAGAGGGCAAAAAGCTGATTGATGCGTCGGGGTTAAAGGTTCACTCGGCCATCACCTTGAAAGAGGCGGCCGACCTGGTAACGAAAGTGTTGCAGTAAGCCTTGCCTCCGTCTCCTTGCGATACAGGAACATCCTGATGCTTTCCAGTTCGCCGGCCGGGGAATCTGAAAATGAAAAACTGCCGGGGCTTATCACAGGCGTTCCCGGTTCGCCGGCTGCATGAAACCCTGCCAGGAACTCCTTTAAATTTTCCTCATCGCCCGACGGATCGGATTCATTCGCGGCTTTCAGGTACTGGAGGATGCGCAGCCCGTCGAATTTCTCATGAAAGCCCCTCGTGAAGTGCTCAAGGTCGCGGTGGTTAACCCGCAGCGGCTGCAGCGGGTCCTCTTCCCTGAAAACCGCCGCCATGAACTTCACTACTTTGGTTTCCATCGGTTGAAGGTAAAGGTTCGGAAGCAGCAGGTAGGTCTCCAGGATGTCGTCAAAAAATTTCACAGGGTAAACCGGGTAGCTCGACCAGTCGCCCGCCGCACCTTTGATCATGGCCGGACCCGTGCCGAAGAACACACGGTCGGAAAACCGCGCCTCGGGGTAAACCACCTCATCATTCCACACCATAACCTCCCCGTATTTCCTCAGCTTCTGCAGAAAGTAGAAGTCCTCGCCGCTCAGCTTCGGCGTCATGCCCCCGATGGCCCGGTAGGCCCGCACCGGCAACGCCATGGCTGAACCCAGTGCGGTAAACGCATACGGAGAACCAATGCGGTGAAGGTTCAGGAAATAGTGGCGCATGTAGATCTCATAGCGCAGCATGGCCCTGGCAGCCTGCGCATCCGAAGGTGTTTTATGAAAATAAGGGGCGGCAAGGGCTGCAGCGTCGGGATGGCTGCAAAAATTCTCAGCAACCGACGCCAGGTAATTCTCTGAAAAAGTACAGTCGGCATCGAGGCTTATCATCACATCCCCGGGAGCGGCAGCAGCGTTCACCTTGTCCATCACGGCTTTCCGGGCATAACCCACCCCATGGCGCTTGCCGGTCCACCCATGCCCCCTCGACGAGTGGTCGATAACCTCAATGTCAAAGGCAGGGTAGTCTCCTAAAAGCCTTAAACTTGCCCCGTTGTTCTCGCATGCGGAAATCTTCGCCGGGTCGTGCCACCAGCTTTCGGGCTGGTTAACGCAGGCAAACAGCCTGAAACGGCGATAGGATTGGGCGGCGATGCATTGCAGCAGACGCGGGAGCAGATCGGCCTCATCCATGACAGGAAGGGCCAGGTAAAGAAATGGCAACCGGTGAGCCTCGCCAGGGTTAGCGGTCAATCTGAAGCTTTTGGAACAAGGCATCGTCTTCTGTCACCTCAATGGCTTTCTGAACCTCCGCATCATACTGGTTGATGATCGTGTACAGTTCGGTCATATCCCAGAGCTTTTGGGCAATCAGCCCTTTGAGCTGCGACTTGATCAGCTTTTCAGCGTCAGCATACCCCTTCTCGTCTTTTTTAACCCCCTCTTTTTCAGCATAAACGAAGAAGTCGGCCATGAACGCATCGTCGATCTGGAAATTCTTTTCGTACAGGCTGAACTCAGGATAGCCGGCTTTGAGCGACTTGCGCGACTTATCCACATAGTCGCCCACATAGGTGTTGACGACATTTTTCCGGCGGAGGTCGAGGTAATAATCCGAAATCGGGGTCGAATCCCAAGGGATGAACACATCGGGCATGATCCCGCCGCCGCCATACACGACCCGTTTCTTCGACGTATAATACTTCAGGGAATCGGGAAATTTGATGCTGTCGGGATGGATCAGCTCGCCATGTTTCACCCGCGTGCTGAAATCTTCGTAATACTTGTCATTGCCCTCTGCATAGGACTTTTGAATGCATTTCCCCGACGGATTGTAGTACCTGGCCGTTGTAAGGCGGATCTGGGAACTGTCGGGAAGCTGGAAAGGCCGCTGCACAAGACCCTTTCCAAACGACCTCCGGCCCACGATGATCCCCCGGTCCCAATCCTGGATGGCGCCCGATACGATTTCGCTGGCCGAGGCCGAATTTTCATTGATCATGATCACAATTTTGCCCGTTTCGCACATTCCCCTGGCCGTCGAATAGAAATCCTCGCGCGGCGCATGTCTCCCCTCCGTGTACACGATCAGCTTTCCGGTCTTGAGGAATTCGTCCGACAGTTCAATGGCTGTTCCCATGTAACCGCCTGTATTGTTGCGGAGGTCGAGAATCAGGTTCTTCATCCCCTGCGACTGCAGCAGGGTCACCGATTCGGTAAATTCCTGCATCGAGGTCTGCGCGAACTTGTTCAGGTTGATGTAACCGATGCCGGGCTTGATCATGTAAGCCGCATCGATGCTGTTGATGGGAATTTTATCGCGGGTGATCGTGAAGTCGATGAGATCTTTCTTGCCCTTCCTGAAGATGGATACGTTCACTTTGGTTCCCCGTTTGCCCCGCAGATGGTCGAGCACAAACTGGTTGGTGATCTTCTTGCCTACCACCACTTCGCCGTCAATCTTCACGATCCGGTCGCCCGACATGATGCCAAGCCGCTCCGACGGGCCGCCGGTGATTGAATGAACCACGGATATGGTATCCCTGAGGATTTCAAACTGAACGCCGATCCCGTCAAAATTGCCTTCGAGCGGCTCGTTGGCCTTCTGAACATCCTTTTTCGATATGTAAACCGAATGCGGATCCAGATCCTTCAGGGTTTCTATAATGGCTTTTTCCACCAGGCGCGCCTCATTGACGGTGTCGACATAGGCATAGTTGATCAGCTGCATGGCTGCATTGTACTTCTTGATCCCGGCATTTGGATCCTGTTTGCTCTGGGCCGGTGCCTGGTTTGCAAAAAAAAGTGCAACGAGCAGCATCACGATGCTTCCGGAAATCCTTAACTTGGTTGATTCATTCATTGGTAAAGGTATAATTAGGATGTTTTTGGGCCGTCAAAGGTACTTTTATTTTCTCATTCTGCTGATGAAAGTAACATTAAACGTGGGTAGCAGTAATTAATTAACTAATTTTACTCCTAAATATTTTATCGTGGCCGACAATGAAAAAATAAAGATTTACCGGAGCCTGCTGTTCCCGGTGCTGATCGTCATCCTGCTGTGGCTGATCAAAGCAGCCGATCTCCTTTTTGATCTCGGCCTGAACGATTACGGCCTCTACCCACTGCAGCTCAAAGGAATACCCGGAATTTTCACTTCGCCGTTCCTCCATGCCGACCTCGCCCACCTGTTTGCCAATTCGGTGCCTTTCCTGATCCTCGGCTCGTTTCTCTTTTACTTCTACAAAGATATTGCCTGGATGATCCTGTTCCTGGTGTACCTGGTCACCGGCATCTGGGTGTGGGTGTATGCACGCGAAGGCACCGAGCACATCGGCGCCAGCGGCGTGATCTACGGATTAGCCTCCTTTCTCTTTTTCAGCGGCATGATCCGCCGGGAGAAGGGCCTTCTGGTCATTACCATGCTGGTCGCATTTCTCTATGGCGGACTGATCTGGGGCGTTTTTCCGCAGTTGTTCCCAAACCAGCCCATCTCCTGGGAGTCGCACCTGATGGGACTGCTGGCCGGGGTCGTGCTTGCCTTCTACTACCGAAAACTGGGGCCGCAGCGAAAATCATGGGACTGGGGCGACGATAATGAAGATGACGACGGCTCATGGGCCGAGCCGCAGGTAGACGACCATCCTGCTGAAAAGTGAATCGCTGATACCAGGGATATTCTTCAACTCATCCAGTGATTTAAAAACCTTGTTCTTCTGCCGGTAGATCATGATGTTTTTCGTGACCGGGAACGGGAAATAAGGATGGCGCAGGAGCTCCTTGAAGGTCACCGTATTCAGGTCGAACGGATGTATTGAATCACGGTTGACCCGCAGGTTCCCGGCAATCGGCCCGTACCTGGCCGAATCCATGCCAAACACCTCCATCACCTGCTCGCTACTGCTGAAACCCCTCAGCCGTTCGCGGTAGCCCACGATGCGCCTGGCAAAACCGGGGCCGATACCCCGCAACTGCTGCAGGTCAAGGGTGTCGGCCGAATTCAGTTCGATGATCACGGGAGGCTTGACCGGCCTTGCGTTGTAAGCAAGCGAATCGCGGTTGTAGGCGCCAGGCTTATACCTGAAGCTCATGTATTTCCGGGCGCGGGCGATGCTGTCGGAGTCAGCAGCCCGCTTCCAGCCCTTTTCAAACGCCCTCACCTCATCTGAAAACTTCGAAAAATCAGGCGTGCCCTGGAATGTCCCCGACGGGATCACCGTGTTGGCCACGATCAGACACAGCAGGATGATGCTCAGCACCAGGATGCCGCGCTGCTCGGTGCGGTTGTAGGTGAGGTAATCGCCAAGTAGGGCGGCAATACGGGATTTTAGTGTTTGACGGGCCATAGAAGGATGGTTTATAATAATTCAAAATGCAAAATGCAAAATGCAAAATTGCGGGATTTGTCATGTGGGTGGCATTTTTTTGCCAATTTTCGATTTTGCGGTTATGATTGATTTTGCATTTTATCACCCCTTTCCCGCCAGTAAACGACTTCCAACCCTGCATTCCAAACATCGCCTCTTATCACAATAAGCTTGCTTCAGATGGATCAATGCCTGTGTCTGAAGCGCATTGCCGGCCGGGAAGCCAACCTCCTTCCACCGGTCGATGCAACCGTTCTCTTCACCGCCCAACTGTTCCAGGAATTCCAGCGCCGCCTCGCACCTGGAAGGTTGTCCCTTTTCCAGTCCGTAAAAAAACAGGAAAGGAATTAATCCATTAACAGCAAGCAAATTCACACATGAATTGCCCATTATTTTCACCCTGTCCGAAGAGGGCTTGTCAAACACATAGTGGCTGTTCCAGTATTCTGAGGCGGCTGTTTTGAACTGATCCAAGCCCGCAGCGGGCGAAACTCCGTCAACGAGGTGAAAGAACGTCGCCCGGGTGTGCAGGAGAAAACCGGCAAACTGGCTGATCCTGATGGTGGGGAAATTGGACGGGCGCAGCCGGAGAAATTTCCAGGCAGATCCGGTAATTGGCTCCAGGCGGTATTTGCCCCTGAGAAAGTCATACTCCTTTGCCAGCCCGAGGGGGTAGGAATCTGCGAAATCCCGCTCCAGCATCCCCGCCTGTCCGAAGAGCAGGGCCTCAAGCTGAACGATGCTGCCACAATGCTGCCTGGCGATTTTAAGCGGAAGCGATTTTGCCAGCAGCTCAAATGGCAGGCTGTTGATCTTGAAACCGAATCCTGCACCAAGGTGGAGATAAATGGCCTCCTCCCAGTCATCGCCGCAACTTCGCAGGAGCTGTCTGATGCCGGTGGCTTTGAATTCGAGGCGCTCCACGGCAAGCGCGGAGGCCCACATGCTGAAACCATGCTCTTCGCCGGCATGCAACTGGTTCATGCATGGGATCCATTGCCGGTTCTGCATCATTTGCTGGTAACGCTCGAAAATCCATGCCGGAAACCGCTCCCTCACCACCACCGTTTGAACGGGCTCCCCGTTTTGATGAAAAACTGCGCGGTCGGCCTCGTAAACAACATGCAGGATCACACGGTCATACGCCGGGTCGGCATCATGACCATGCCGGTACCAGTCGGAAGCCTGAACGTGAATTTCAACATTACCCGCCCAGGTGGTGTCGCCGATGCGTAGCCGGGCGTTGAAAAAATCGGGACCGCTGTCGCTGTTCTGGTCCCCGGGGTGAATAACTGCCAGCAAATCACCCGTTTCTGTCTCAACATCCTGGTCCAGGTGCCGGTATTTCCATAAATAGGAAAGAAAGTGCTCATTCATAACCCGCGCTGTTCGTGAAAATAATAACGCTTAATCGGGTTAAGGGTTAAAAGGTGAAACGCATGTTGAAAAAAATAAAAAATTATTTATCTTTGCATGAATTATAATGGAGACTATTTATGAAGGATGTAGGCACCCTGGTTTCCGGCATTGAATATAAGCTGGGGAAGCTTATGGATCAACTTCACATGCAACGTGCTGACAATAAAAAACATATAACCGAAATACACGAGCTGAAACAACTCCTCGGCGAACAAAAGCAGATGCTCAGCCGGCTGGAGGAGAGGATCAGGATACTAAAAATAACTAAAACACTGGAAACAAAAGAGGGGAACGTTGATGCAAAATTGAAAATCAACGAACTCGTGCGGGAAATCGATAAATGTATCGGGCTTTTAAATACTTAGCATACGAATCATCGTCAGGCCAATGAATGAACTCTCCATATCTCTGCCCATTGCCGACCGGTCATACCGGCTGGCCATTGACAAGGGGAACGAGGAACTTTTTCGCAAAGCTGCCAAGCTGATTGATAAACGGATCAAAGATTACTCCGGCAGTTATGCATATAAAGACAAGCAGGACCTCCTGGCGATGGTAGCATTGGAATATGCCACAGGATATCTGCAGAATGATCAGCTGTTGTCGGAAAATGAAACACAATGGAAGGCCAAGCTGATGGCGATTGACCAGGCGCTGGATGAACAGCTTAAGCAGGAAGCCTCAATTGTTCTTTGAAAAAATTCAAGATCTACCCGCATTATTTCAGACAGTTTGTAATCCTAACATTACAAATATTAGGGCAACGCTCAGTAACTCGTAGGACAGGCCTCACTCATGCTTCGGCAAGAGACCAGGGGTAACACCCTGACAGTGGACGTTCGAAAAGTTTGGCAGCCCTATTCGTGTCGTTAGAGGATTATCAATACCTCGCTGAATAATGCGGGTTTTTTTTATTCATATAACTATAAACCCATGGAAGGAATTCTGATTTACATCATAGTCGCAATAGCAGGCATCGTCGCTGGAGGCGTTATAACGGGAACCATTTTAAACAGGGCGCTGGAACGTAAGCGCGATGCATTGCTCAAAGACGCCATGGAAAAGGCGGAAATAGCCAAAAAGGAGAAAATCCTGCAAGCGAAAGAGAAGTTCATGCAGATGAAAAGCGAGCATGAAAAGTTCGTCCAGGAAAAGAACGAAGAGCTTGCGCGCAACGAAAACCGGTTCAAGCAAAAAGAGGGGGCCCTCAACCTGAAGGTGGAGGAATTTGCCAAAAAGCAGAAGGAGGCGATCACCCTCAGGCAAACCCTTGCCCAGCAGATGGAGGCCGTCGCCAAAAGGCAGGCCGACGTCGACAAGGCCATGAAAATACAGGTGGAGAAGCTCGAAACAATTTCAAGCCTGTCGGCTGTTGAAGCCAAAACCCAGCTCATCGAAACCCTCAAGGAGGAGGCTAAAAACGAAGCCATCGTCTACATGAAGGACATCGTCGACGAGGCAAAGCTCACCGCCAACACCGAAGCCAAAAAGATCATCATCGAAACCATCCAGCGCACCGCTTCCGAGCATGCCATTGAAAACACCGTTTCGGTGTTCAACATTGAAAGCGAAGAGATCAAGGGCCGGATCATCGGCCGTGAAGGACGCAATATCCGCACCCTTGAATCACTTACCGGTGTTGAGATCATCATCGACGACTCGCCCGATGCGATCATCCTTTCGGGATTCGACCCGGTGCGGCGCGAAATCGCCCGCCTTGCCCTGCACAAGCTGGTCACCGACGGCCGCATTCACCCCGCCCGCATCGAAGAAGTGGTCGCCAAGACAAAAAAACAGATCGAACAGGAGATCATCGAAACCGGTAAGCGGGTCAGCATCGATCTCGGAATCCATAACCTGCACCATGAACTCGTGAGGATGATCGGCAAGATGAAGTACCGCTCATCGTACGGGCAGAACCTGCTGCAGCACTCCATCGAGGTATCGAAGCTCTGCGCCACCATGGCCGCTGAACTTGGCCTGAACCCCAAAATCGCCAAGCGGGCCGGGTTGCTGCATGATATCGGGAAGGTGCCCGATAACGAGCCGGAACTGCCGCACGCCGTGCTCGGCATGAAACTGGCCGAAAAATTCAAGGAGAAGCCTGAGATCATCAATGCCATCGGCGCCCACCATGATGAAATAGAGATGAATAACCTGATCTCCCCTATTGTACAAGTCTGCGACGCCATCTCCGGCGCCCGCCCGGGTGCCCGCCGCGAAGTGGTGGAAGCTTACATCGAACGGCTGAAACACCTGGAAGAAATGGCACTCAGCTACCCGGGTGTCCTGAAAACGTATGCCATACAGGCCGGGCGCGAACTCCGCGTGATTGTTGGCGCCGACAAGGTGACCGATTCCGAAGCCAACCAGATATCATTCGACCTCTCTAAGAAGATCCAGAGTGAGATGACCTACCCGGGACAGATTAAAATTACCGTGATCAGGGAAACAAGGGCGGTGAGCTATGCCAAATAGTAAAATGGTAAAATGGTAAAATAGTAAAATAGTAAAATGGTGAAATGGTGAAATGAAATGGTGAAATGAAATGGTGAAATGTGAAATAATCCGGCGGGCGCGTGGTTAAAATCGCCACCGGAACGCCCAGGTGGCAAACAACCCTCCATGTGGCTGCCACAGGTGGTGGTGCTGCCGGTCACCATGACCGGAACCTCCGGTACAGCCGCCATCCCGGGCCAGCCTGCCGCAACGGTGGTCTCCTATTATGCATTCTCAACAACCCTTGCAGCCGTAACAGCCGATTACGACCTGGTGACCATCAAATTAAACAATAACAGTAGCACCAATTACACCTACACGGTTAGCGTTGCACCCCCTTCCATCACCTTTGCAAACCTGCAATGGCGAGGCGTGGGATTTATTGTACCGGGACTGGAATTCAACGTTTTCGGCCAGGCTTATATTGCCGGGCTAACCGGACTGCCAACACCGGCCGCCGGCCTGCAGGCATGGGTCGGATACAGCACAACCAATACCGATCCGTCAACCTGGTCCGACTGGGTTCCGGGCAGCCTATAATGCCCCGGTTGGAAACAATGATGAGTTCAAGGCCAGCATCGGCTCCTCCTTCACTGCTGCAGGCGACTATTATTACGCCACACGGTTCCAGTTGAATACCGACCCTTATGTGTATGGCGGTTTCTCTGGCACCGGGGGCGGTTTCTGGGATGGCGTGCTGAACGTGTCGGGCATACTGAGCGTGATGATCGGAATTCCTGAAGGCACGGAAACACCCTTGGTGGTCTATCCCAATCCACCTGAAGACCGGGGCAATACAGGCCGGGGAAATACAGGCCGGGGCAATACAGGCCAGGGCAATACAGGCCGGGGCAATGCAGGCCGGGGAAATACATCATGTGAAATGCAGGATGAATTGCCCCGTGCTTTAGCGCGGGGTTCGCGACCGGTTGAGCACCTGGGGCTTTAGCCCCATATTTTATTGCATTTGACACAGAAATTCACTAATAAT
>JBBQUQ010000090.1:0-14039 GCA_038212325.1 Bacteroidales bacterium | reverse complement strand
AATGTCAACATTGATTTTGAATAAGATAAAGAATGGATGCTGTGTTATGCCAGGTTAATAAGATAAAAATACACCTGTTTTGGTCGTTTTTTTATGAAAATTTAACAATTGAGGGGAGCTGAGCTGCAAAATGGGTTAATTCAGCCATGAAGTCATCGATTGAAACAGCCTGGTCAGGCATAGCCCAGTTAGTTTTCTTATTCGTTGTAGTACCTTTTGGAAGATTAGTTGTCTTCATTGCCCGACTTTTTACAAAAATAAGTATTTTTCTAAAAATGTTCATCTGAACAGCTACCTTGTCCGGAATAATCAGGCAAATTTCAGTACCGGTGAAAACCACTGCCACCTACCGTTAAAAACCACTACCAGTAACCTTTTATAAACCGTTCGATTCTATCGGCACGATAGAACCCTGTATGCCTCCTTCTCCCATGAGTTTGATGGCTGCATTGATTATCTGGATCTGGCGGTCGGAATAGGTTGGATCAGGCAGAGGAATATTGGAAAATCTAACATGGAAAAATTACGAGAAATTCACAGAAACTTACTTTAAATGGTCCTTGTGTACCATTTCCCAGATAGGGATGATCGGTAGAAACTTTGCCAGGACCGTGATTATGATCAATGCAAGAAATAATGTTCCCATGGTAATGGTGATTTCGATCAACGTTGGGGTGTAAATCATAAAGTTCAGCGGCAAGTGCTGAACCGGTAAAAAAGGATGTTCCATTGTTGGCACGACGATCAGGTAACGTTTGAGCCATGAACCCGCCAGGACAAATAAAGCAATGACAAATGCGGGGGTAGGTTTGCGTAACGAACGGAATATCAATAAAATGACGGGAAGAATCAAACCCAATATCTGAGTGCCCCAGAACAATCCTGCATAATGGCCGCTGAATAAAGCGTGCAGGTGTATCGCATCAAATTTTTTCAGTTTGTAGCCGGGAACAAGAAATTCGTTGATGTTGAAATAGAGGTAAACCAAGGCAACCACCACCAGAAGTTTCGTCATTTTATCAAAGTGGAAATCGGTGATGTAGGCTTTCAGTCGATAGTTCTCCCTAAAAAAATACATGGCGATGATCACGGCGGAAGTTCCTGATACAAAGGCGCCTGACACGAAATATGGACCAAATATGGTACTGTCCCATCCGGGCCGCATGGTTGCGGCAAAGAGCCATGATGTTACCGTATGGATGGCCAGTGCAATCGGGATGATAAGGATGGACAATATTTTGATTCCATGCCGGATAATTTTCACCTGTTCGGGCCGACCCTTCCATCCAAGGGAGAGAATTTCATACAATTTTTTTTGCAACGGATGCGCTTTCTCGAGCCGTTCGCTGCAGATCTTCAGGTCGGGAATCAGCGGAAGATAGAGCAGCAACGCGCTGATCATGGTGTAGGTGATTACCACGGTGAGGTCCCACAGGATTGGGGACTGAAACCGTCCGTAAATAAAGACATTCAGCAGCCGGTCGGGGCGCCCCATGTCGATGATGATCACCAGTCCGGCCACTGCAGCAAACGCCAGGGCGATGATCTCGGCGATGCGGGTTAACGGCGTTGCCCATTTGATTCCGAGCAACCCCAGAACTGCAGTGATCAGCATTCCCACCAGGCTGGTGGCAACGAAAAAGACAAAGTTGCTGATATACATCCCCCAAGTAGTGACGTCGCGTAAACCGGTTACACCCAGTCCCAGTTTCAACTGGATTGTATAGGCAAAAATGCTGACCACCAACCCGGCTGCCAGGAATGCTAACCACCTTTTAAACGTGCGGGTTACGTAGATAGGCCGGATCAGGTCCGATACTGCTTTGTCATTATTTTCAGTGTAATCCATTGTTAATTGGATTTTAATTGTTTAACAGGATAATGGTAACACGAAGATCCACGAAGAAGGCACGAAGAACCACGAAGTTAACATTTTATCCCTGAATTTTTGCGGTCGTAATACCACCAATTCAATACCAGGCAAATGACATAATAGATGGTAAATCCATACATGGCATACTCGGGGGTTTTATGCTGGATCTGCTGGCCGAACACTTTCGGAATGATAAAAGCACCGTATGCCGCAATTGCTGAGGTCCATCCGAGAACTGGTCCTGCCAGTTCTTTTGGGAAAATATAGGGAATGCTCCTGAAAGTTGAGCCATTGCCCAATCCTGCCCCGATAAATAAAAGCATGAACAGGATAAAGAAAGGTATCCAGTATGCTTCCGGCGAAGCGCTCTGCCTTGCCTGGATAATGAAATATGCCACACCTGAAGCAGCTATAATCTGCAGCAGGGTGGAATACTGCGTCACCTTTGAACCGCTGTTAATCTTATCTGAGAGCCAACCGCCAACTGGTCTGATGACTGCTCCGAGGAAAGGGCCAAGCCAGGCCCAGGCCAGTGGATTAGGCGCATTCGGATTTACGTTCCCATTGGGAAGATAGCCGAAAACATCCTGAATCAGTTTGGGGAAGGCGCCGGCAAAGCCGATGAACGATCCGAAGGTCATGACATAGAGGATGGTCATGATCCAGTTGTGTTTGTTGCTGAAGATTTTAAACTGCTGATCCAGGCTGCTTTTGATCTGGCCGGGGGCAAGGTATTTCATCAGGGCCAGCGTGATGATGATTGTTGCCGGCAAAACGATCCACATGCTCAGTTTGAGAAAGATGAGCAAATATGCGCCAGCCGCAGTGCCCACCACACCAAGAAACACCAGGTATAGTGAGCGGAGAATTCCCTGCAGGTCCGATTTCAGATGTGGTGATCCGGATTTCAGGTTGTTCATGCCGAACCATGCAGCGAGGGTAACCAGTATGAGCAGCGGCACCCAGGTCCAGCCGCTGTTTTGAATGTAAATTAGAACCCCCTGACCGTCTTTGCCGGGGGCTGCCGGCTGCAGAAAGCCATCGCCTCCCAGGGAGCCGAACAAGGCAAAACCCATGGTCACAGGCAGGAGCCATTGCATAACGCTCACCCCTAAGTTTCCAAGGCCTGCATTCAACCCAAGGGCAGTACCTGCCATCTTTTTGGGAAAGAAATGGTTGATGTTCGACATGGAAGAGGCGAAATTACCGCCGCCAAAACCAGAAGTTGCAGCGAAAAAGGCAAACCACAGGTACGGCGTATGCATATCCTGGAGGGCAAGACCAGCGCCAATGGCAGGAATCAACAGTAAGAGTGTATTGATGAAAATCACATTTCTCCCGCCACCGATGGCGATCAGGAACGAATTTGGTATTCGCAGGGTGGCGCCGGCAAGGCCGGCAATGGCGGGTAACGCATAAAGCATCGCCTTATTGGTGGCAGGATCGGGACTGAATCGGAAGCCCAGCCGCTCCATCTGAACGATGATGATGCTCCACATCATCCATACGGAGAATGCCAGCAGCAAAGCAGGAATTGAAATCCAGAGATTTCTTCCGGCAATTTTCTTCCCGGTTGTTTCCCAGAAGCCCGGGTCTTCCGGAGTCCAGTGTTCGATGGTGCTTGTTCTCATATCAATGCAGGTTTTGTGTGGTCTGTTGTTTATGATCAACGCGGTTGGAGAACTCAGGGGCTGCCCGTTTCATCATGCGGGCAATCACTGCCCGCATCCACCAGAGGCAGATCACTGAAATTACGAGGAGGAACATCCAGGAACTGGTCCACAAACCAGACCACTCAAGGAGGTACCCAAAGATGATCGGGCAGATGAAACCGCCCAACCCTCCTATCACGCCGACCATACCGCCCACCACCCCGACCTGGTCGGGGAAATAATCGGGAATGAACCGGTAAACGCCGGCTTTCCCGATTCCCCAGGCAATGCCGACGATAAAGACCAGGATGGCGAATATCCACATGTTGGCCTGGAAATAAATTTTGGTAATGCCCCTGGCGAGCATCTGTTTTTTCTTTACCTGGTCGCCTTCCTTAACAACGGGATTTTGCCATGAATCTTTTGACGGTAGTACAAGCAACCCCGATTCATCCAAGTTTGCAACAGTTTCATGCTTGTGGATCACTGGGTAGCGGTGGTCGTCCACCGTGATCAGGGTGTCGGAGACAAAGGTTACAGATCCTTTGCGCATGGCGGTGATCGCCTTTCCCGGAGAAAAAATCTCCATCCTCGGAACGCTTAGCAGGAAACAGGTACCAATGGATATCCCGAACACCCATAACATCACTTTACGGGAGCCCCACATATCGGCCATCCAGCCACCCAAGGCCCGGATTACGCCTGAAGGTAAACTGAATAAGGATGCAAGCAAGCCAGCCGTTACAAGCGAAGCCGAATATACATTCACGAAATAGGGAACCAGCCATTGTGAGATCGCGACAAAACCACCGAATACCAGGAAATAATAGAGCCCAAACCGCCAGACCATCATACTTTTTAGCGGCTGGAGCAATTCTTTCATCGTTTGACCCTGAACATGATGCTTCTTATTTTCAGTAAACAAAAGAAATATTACAGCCATGACAATCAGTGAAGAAGCATAAATCACGGGCAGTACCCTCCAGTGGTCCATAGCCGCCCCGCCAGTAAAATAATTCAGCAGCGAAGGTGCGAACAGCGTCGTAACTGCAGCGCCGGCGTTGCCAACGCCGAAGATCCCGAGCGCTCTTCCTTGCCAGTCTTTGGGATACCACATCGAGGTATTCGCAATGCCGACAGCGAAACCGGTTCCGGCCATCCCGAAGCCAAAACTACAGGCCATAAATCCCCAGAAACTATCGGCAAGTGAGAACAGGTACATCGGTATGGCGCAAAACAGCAGAAGCAGCCCGAACACCCATTTGCCGCCATATTTATCGGTCAGGATTCCCATGGGCAGTCTGAAAACAGAGCCGGTAAGTACCGGAATTCCGATGAGCCACCCCACCTGCACGAGACTGAAATTATATAGTCCGTTGTCAACCAGGAAAGTAATCATTACCCCGTTGAAAGTCCAGACTGCAAAACAAATGGTGAAGGCCAGCGTATTGAAAAACAGCATTCTGTGCGATTTTGTGGTGACTTTATCCAGCATCTTTATGAGTTTTTTGGTTTAACTTCAGGCGTTATGGCCGTTGAATTTCGCATAAGTTTCCGGTCACGGTTCCAGATCACCAACTGGTATGGTCTCCAGAAATATTTTACCGGAAAGACGAGGAAATGCATGAACCGGCTGAACGGGATCAGCCCGATGAGCAGGAAGGCTGTTGAAATATGGATCTTTACGATCAGCGGCATGGCGGAAATAGCAGCAAGGTCGGGTTGAAGCACAAACAGGGAACGGAGGTACGGTGTGAGCACAGCGGCAAACCACGCCGATCCCCAGCGATAGGTCAGGGCGATCCATATCCCGGTCACTGCCTGGGCAAGCAATACAGCGAAAACCACGAGATCCATGTCGGTGGTGGCCATCTGCAGGCGCTTACTGTGGATTCTGCGGTAAACAAGGATAACTACCCCTGCAAAAAAGGAGATCCCAAAAATAAGGGCCGCAGTTTCCAGGATGACCAGCCTTACCGGGCTGCCATCCCAGGCAATGACCGACGCGGGTAAGAGAAATGCGATCAGGTGCCCGAAAAACAGGGCAATGATTCCCCAGTGCATGAACAGCCCGCCGAAGAACAGCTCCCGGCTCTCAAGGAACTGGGTTGACAACGAGGTCACTTTATAGGCCTGGGTGCGATACACATACACCGATCCGACCAGCATCACGATCAGGGCTGAATAGGGCAGGGCGATTAATAGAAAAATGTCGCTCATATTATTAAAATTTTTGTTTGCCAATTTCATTTAAAAAGTCTGCTCCGCAGGCATACTCTTTTCCTGCACATTCAGTCGTGCCAGGTTTCACCTGGTATGCTTCATAAGGCAGGCCAGCAAAATCTGTCCGCATGGTTGCTACCAGCGTTTCAAAGGCCAGTTGATAGATGTTCCCGCTGTTCTCAAATTTTCTCAACATCTCCTTCACTGCCGGGATCACGATGCTAAACGCCAGTTCGGCGGCAACTTCCTGGTCGGCCATCAGGGGCAGCAACCTCAATACATTTGGAAGATGGTCGGCCAGTTCAGATCCCAGATCGTTTTCTGCCAGATTTTGCTCCTGTTGCATCATCGCCAGGAAATTTCCCCTTTTGTAGTCTTCGCCGAAAAGTATATAACCCAGGTCCATGCTTGTCACAGCATCCACTTCGAAGGTGTTAATAAAGTATTCCTCACGCTGGTACTGATTCATGGTAAGAAACTCCTGTTCAAAACTGCAGAATGTTTGCAATGCATCCGGGTATGACCCTGCCAGGATCACACTGGTCTCCCTGCATACCTGGGATGTCCGGTGATCCGGGTAATCAAACAATCCGGAAAGAATTATGTATTTGTCAATAAACGCCATTGTATTTTCAGATTCTGTTTGGGGTATTCAATGTACCAAACCCGATATTGCCTTTAATATCGGCTGTATTTTCGAGCAGTTCTGTTGCCTCTTCACGGTGGGCTGGCGGGATCACGAACCGTTCGTTGAAGTTTGGCAGGGAAGTAAGCCGGAAGATGGCATCGGCCACTTCTGCCGTTAGTCCGGTTTCGTCGAAAGCCAGCCTGCGCTCCGATTCATCCAGGTCGCCCACCGTGACCCTGCGGCGGTGGATCCGCACGGCCATCAGTTTCTTCAGCACTTCTCTGACCTTTTCCGTATCTCCTGCTGTAAAGAGGTTCGCCATATATTGCATGGGAACCCTTGAACTCTCAATTCCACCCCATAGTGATACGCTTGTTGTCTCATAGGATCCGCCTGAGGTGTCGGCTATGGCAGGGAGCAGAGGCGGAACGTAGAACAGGTTCGGCAGGGTGCGGTATTCCGGATGCAGTGGCAGTGCAATGCCCCAGACTTTTAAAAATTTCCACACCGGTGATTGTTTCGCTGATTCAAGCGTGCTTTCTGCCACCCCGTTCGCCCTTGCTGCGTGCTGCACTTTTTCATCGAACGGATCCATGTAAATGTCCAGTTGTTTGGCAACCAGGTCTTTTTCATCACATGAAGCGATCTCTTTGATCTTGTCAGCATCATATAGCAGGACTCCCAGATAACGGATCCTTCCCACACAGGTGTGCATGCATGCAGGCGCTTGGCCGGTTTCAAGCCTTGGGTAGCACAACAGGCATTTTTCCGATTTGCCGTTGTTCCAGTTGTAGTAGCTTTTCTTATATGGGCAGGCTGAGACGCACATGCGCCACGACCTGCATTTATTCTGGTTGATGAGCACAATGCCGTCTTCCCCACGTTTATAGATCGCTCCCGACGGGCAGGCGGCCACGCAGGCTGCATTCAGACAATGGTTGCAGATGCGCGGCAGGTAAAACATGGTCATGCGCTCAAGCTGGAACATGGCTTCTTGTTCGGCCGGGGTAAGATCGTGCATATTCACATCCTGGCGGGCATAATCGGGTGAACCGCCCAGGTCGTCATCCCAGTTTGGGCCGGTCTTAATGTCGATTGGCTCACCAGTCACAAGTGAAATGGGACGTGCTGTAGGCTGGTCATCACCCGCAGGAGCTTCGAACAGGTTGGCATAGTCGTAGGTCCATGGCTCGTAATAGTCATCCATCACCGGCATGTGGGGGTTATGAAAGATATTTGCCATGGTCGATTTGCGGTCCATGCCTTTCAACTTGACCGATTCTCCCGATTTATCCCAACCACCTTTGTATATCGACTGGTCCTCCCATTTATTGGGATAACCGGTTCCCGGCTTGGTTTCAACGTTATTCCACCACATGTATTCAGCCCCTTTCCGGTCGGTCCAGATGTTCTTACATGCAATAGAACAGGTGTGGCACCCGATACACTTGTCGAGATGAAACACCATGGCAATTTGTGACCTGATATCCATTTTTCTGTTTTTTTTGCGTGTTAAAAGACAACTTTATCCATCTTGCGGATCACCACGAATGTGTCGCGGTTCACGCCAACCGGCCCCCAGTAGTTGAAATGGTAGGTAAACTGGCCATAGCCGCCCACCAGATTGTTGGGCTTCAGGTGGACCCGAGTCAGGCTGTTGTGTCCGCCTGAACGGCGGTTGCCTCTGATCTGTGATTTCGGTTTTGAATAGGTGCGTTCCGGTGAATGGTATACAAAGCAAAGCCCACGCGGAATGCGGGCGCTCACGCAGGCCCTGGCGCTGTAAACCCCGTTATCATTAAAAATTTCGACCCAGTCGTTGTCTTGGATGCCCAGTTCATCGGCATCTTCCTCGCTGAGCCATACCGGGACCATGCCCCTCCCGAGTGTAAGCATCCGCAGGTTATCGCCATACGTTGAATGAATATGCCATTTGCCATGCGGGGTGAGGTAATTCAGCACCATCGAACCTTTTTCCACCAGGGTGTTGCGCAGTTCTCCGTAAACTTCCGGTTTTGGGGAAGGCTTATAGGAGGGCAGGTTCTCGCCGAATTTAAGGTAACCTTCGTGATCGAGGTACAGATGCTGCCTGCCGGTAAGGGTACGCCAGGGAACCAGGCGTTCAACATTGTAAGTGTAAGCAGCATAGGCACGTCCGTTGTCGAGCAATCCCGACCAGATGGGTGAGTTGTTGTACCGGCGGGGCTGTGCCTGCAGATCTGCATAGGAGATCCGCACGTTACGGCTGCCTTCGGCGAGGTCGGCCAGTTTAAGCCCGGTCTTTTTCTCAGCATTCTGATAAGCCCGGTAACTCAGCTCCCCGTTTGTGAGCGACGACATCCGGAGGATGGCATTGATGACCTCTTCGTCTTGTTCCACGGAAGGATAACTTTCGGAACCAATTTGGTGAAGATGATTTTTATCGGCTGCCAGGCTGTCGTAAACATCGCCGGCGATGAATGAATTGCCATGAGCCCCGATCGGGCCATTCCGCATATTGGGTCCCAGACTGCAGAATTTGTCGTATAACTTTGTGTAATCACGCTCCACCATCACCATGTTGTGCATGGTCGTGCCCGGGATGGCTTCACATTCACCTTTACCCCAATCGCGGATGGAGGGTTGGGCGATTTCGGCGATGGAATCATGTGCAAGTGGGGTATTGACAATATCCATGACGGGTTCCTTCATATGAATCTTTGCAAGCTCACTGGTTGCTTGTGCGAGGGATCTGAAGATGGCCCAGTCGCTTTTCGATTCCCAAACTGGCGGGATGGCAGCCGACAATGGATGGATGAATGAGTGCATGTCGGTGCTGTTCAGGTCGGCCTTTTCATACCAGGATGCTGATGGCAGCACAATATCAGAATAGAGAGCGCTCGTGTCCATCCTGAAATTCAGGTCGACGATCAGGTCCATCTTGCCGGTGGGGGCATTCTCCATCCAGTTCACCTCATTCAACTGGCCCTTGGCCGATTCGTCGGCAATGGAGTTATGGTGGGTTCCCAGGTAGTGCTTCAGGAAATATTCATGCCCTTTGGCGCTCGACATGATCGCATTGCCTCTCCAGATATACCATACCCGCGGAAAGTTTATCTCCGCATCAGGATCAGCCACGGAGTATTCCAGCTCTTTTGACTTAAGTTTACCGATGATGTGCTGTTTGATTTCTTCGTCTGATTTTGCGCCGGAGTTGACAGCATCCTGAACGACCTCCAGATTATTTTTATTGAATTGCGGATAAAAGGGCATCCACCCGTTACGAACTGATTTTACGATCAGGTCGGCGGTATGCTGTTCTGTCAGGTAATTTTTCTGCGATGCGTTATAGGCAGACTGGTTTCCATCGTAGCGGTATTGGTCGGAATTCATGTAATGCCATATCGGTGCCTGTTGTAAGCGGGCAGTCGGGTTCCAGTCGCGCCCGGCCATGATTGAGCTCCACGAATCGACCGGGGCAAGTTTTTCCTGGCCAACGTAGTGATTCATACCGCCACCATTACGGCCAACACAACCGCACATCAAAAGTGCGGTGATTCCGGCCCGGTAAATCAGGTTCTGATGATACCAGTGGTTGATCCCGGCACCAATGATGATCATGCATTTCCCCTCGGTCATTTCTGCTGTTCGGCCCCATTCACGGGCAAACTGCAATACCGTATTGCGGCCAACCCCGGTAAATATTTCCTGCCACGCCGGGGTAAAGGCACCCTTTTCATCATCGTAACCTGACGGGTAATCGCCGCCCAGGCCCCGGTCAACGCCATATTGCGCCATCAGCAGGTCATATACGGTGGTCACTATTGCGGCTTTACCAGAAGTTGTTTCAATTAACCTTACCGGAACTCCCCGTTCATGCTGCAGGTCGAAGGCAAAGTCGATGAATTGCACCTGTTTCACAGCATCATGGTTTTCAACCAGGCTGAGCAGCGGTTGATAATCATCGCCAGTTTCGGCATCTTCCGGCTTCATGTTCCATTTTCCGTCAGCGGTTCCCCAGCGATGTCCGACACTCCCGCCGGGGCATACCAGGCTTCCGGTTTCACTGTCGATGTTGAGGAATTTCCATTCCCCGTTTTCAGCACCCTTATATTTGTCAACCCTGGATGCACGCAAAAGTTGTCCGGGAATGAATTTCCCATCACGATCTTCCAGTTCTACCAGGTAAGGACTGTCGGTATATTTTTTTATATAATCCATAAAAAAAGACACCTGCTTCTCCACATGAAACTCTTTCAGCAACACATGTGTAACTGCCATCCAGAATGCTCCGTCCTGGCCTGCATTGATGGCGACCCACTGATCGGAATACTTGGCTACCATGTTGAAATCGGGTGAGAAAACGACTGTTTTGGTGCCATTGTGACGTGATTCAGAGAAAAAATGAACATCCGGCGTACGGGTCATTCCGAGATTGGAGCCCATGCAGGCAATAAATTTGGCATTGTACCAGTCGGCGCTTTCGGCCACATCCGTTTGTTCGCCCCACACTTCCGGGAAAGCATTGGGCAGATCGCAATACCAATCGTAAAAGCTCAGGTTTACTCCCCCCATTAGTTGAAGGAAGCGGGACCCGCCTGCATAACTTATCATCGACATGGCCGGGATTGGCGAGAACCCGACCAAACGGTCAGGACCATATTTCTTTACCGTGTATATATTGGCAGCGGCAATCATCTCAAGAGCTTCGTCCCATTGTATCCTGCGGAAGCCTCCTTTGCCTCTTGCCTGTTGGTATGACGATCGTTTTACGGGATCAGCCTGGATATTTTCCCAAGCCTTCATCGCATCGCCGGTCCTGGCTTTTTCTTCTCTGAACAGGTCGATCAATTTGCCGCGAATCAGTGGGTATTTAATCCGTAACGGACTATACAGATACCACGAAAACGAGATACCGCGTTGGCAGCCGCGGGGTTCGTAAGGCGGCAGGCTGCTTTCGAGCAAGGGGTAATCGACTGCCTGGGTTTCCCAGACTACAATGCCATTTTTCACATGTACATTCCAACTGCAGCCACCGGTGCAGTTGACCCCATGGGTACTCCGAACCACTTTGTCGTGGGCGAAACGGTTGCGGTAAAATTCTTCCCATTTGCGTGTTTTCGGTGAAATAAGATCGGTAATCCAGCTCATTGGTAGAAAATTATGTCAGGTATATTATTATTTAGTGGCCAGTTGGCGTGCAAATATTTCATGGTTCACACTTAGTCGCTTTCTCATACGCCATAGTCCGAACAGCATTAAAATGAAAATGGACCAGCCACCCATTCCCAGCAGCAGGAATGGAATTTTTATATGGGTTACATCGCCTTTAACCATTTTTTGCGAAGTATTTTTCAGGTAGGCGGCCAGGTCATAGATCTCCTGGTCATTGAGGGGACGACTTGCATAGGCGCTGGTCATGGCAGGGAAGGGTGGTGACTGCAGCAAGGCCTTGATACCCGAACCTTTAAGGGTAAAGTACGACAGGTTAAGGCTTTTGGCCAGACTTCCGCCAATTCCGGCGGCATCATGAACCGAATGACAGGAGATGCAGGGCGTACCAGCATTTTTAAACGATTTGTTCCCTGCAAACAGGGCTTTTCCACGAAGGGTATTTTCTGCAGTGGCTGCATTGAGGAAGGTATCTGCGGTTTCAGTTTGCGCCGAACCTTCTTGTGACCCGATAAAGGTGATAATTGCAGCAAGCTCACTGTCATTACCTGCAAAGGGCGGCATAAACAGGTTGTTGAACTCCTTCCCGATTGCTACAGCAATGGGGTCGCCGCTTTTGATTGCCTCCGCCGAATTTTTGATAAAACTGGTCAGCCAGGCTTTATCCCGTTTTGCCGTTACACCGGCCAGGTCGGGACCCACAAGCCTGCCCGCACCAATGGAGTGACAGGCGGCGCAGTTCCGCCTGAACAGATCAGCTCCATCCTGGGATGATCCGGAAATAGCAATAAGGGTGAAAACAACAATCAATGGTATCCTTTGCATTAAGACCATAAGGCGCAGATTTTAAACAAAGTTAGTGAATGCAAACATAAGACAAATTTCAATAAAATGCTATCAGGTAATTAAGTATTAAATTATATATTATAAATTTAAATAGCTTGCTTTATTTCTTTCTGATCCCTGTTGATCCCATCCGGAAAATCGATTATTTTTGCCTGATGGCAAATGGTTTGTACGAACGGGATTTCACAGGTGAGTTGAACTTCAGCGCCTCGCGGAGCAGCGGCCCCGGCGGTCAGCATGTGAACAAGGTGAGCACGAAAATGGAGTTGCGGTTTCATGTGGCTTCATCGGCCTTGCTTTCGGATGATGAAAAGGCGGTTATTTCTGAAAAACTGGCTGCAAGGATCAACATGGCAGGAGAACTGGTGCTGGTTTCGCAATCGGAGCGGTCGCAGTTGCAGAATAAGGAGAAGGTGCTTGAAAAGTTTTACCTTTTACTCGTCAGGGCCCTGACGCCACGTAAAAAACGCAAGCCAACAAAGCCATCCAGGGCTTCAAAGGAGGAGAGGCTGGAGGTAAAACGACAGCAATCGGAGAAAAAGGAACGGCGAAAGAAAGCATTATGAAACGATCATATCGGCATGCAATTTTGATTTCCATCGCATTGATCAGCCTGGCAATGCATTTCCCGCATTTCTCGAAGGACCTGGTTAGCATTCATGTTTGGCGGCAGACGCAGACTCAATCGACCATCGTCAATTTTTATGAGGGGGATATGAATATTTTCAACCCGGCAAGAAATGAACGTGGAAACGGAGAAGGCATTTACCGGATGGAATTTCCATTAATGCAATGGCTTGTGGCGGCATTGTACAAGGTTTTCGGCAATCACCTGGTCATCACCCGGATATTTATGTTCATCATCGGGCTGTTTTCCATTGCCGGCATCTTTAAATTGTTATCAGCATTATTCCGGAATGAAACAATTGCCCTGATCGGAGCATGGGCATTCAATTTTTCTCCCAGCTTTTATTATTATACGATCAACCCGCTGCCCGACAACCTTGCGCTTTGCTCCTCCATCTGGGGACTCGCCCTGTTTTTCATGTGGATTAACAGTGGTAAACTGTGTTCCTTGATACTTGGCGGTTTGTTCCTGGGCATCGGGGCATTGTGCAAACTTCCCTTCATTCTCTATTTTATCGTTCCAATGGCATGGTTCATCCTGGATATGTTCAAACAGGGAGTCAACCGGAGGGTGATCTTAAAATCAAAGTTAATCAACCTGTTTATTATACTGCCTCTTGCCTGGTATGTTATGGTTGTCCCGCAATGGAATGTGACCGGAATCATAAACGGGATGGTTGGAAATGAGATACCTTTTCCAGTGGTGCTGGAATACCTGCAATTTAACCTTGTTTCCACGCTGCCCGAATTGTTGCTGAATTATGGTTCCCTGTTGTTTTTTCTGGCAGGGTTCTATTTCCTGGTGAAAAACAGGGCATTCAGAAAGCCTGTCTTCCCGGCGCTGGCACTGCTGGGGATCAGCCTTATCGCCTTTTTTCTTTACGAAGTGAACATGATCGCAAATGTTCATGATTATTACCTCTTTCCTTTTTTACCACTCCTATTTACCTTGGTAGCCTATGGTGCATATAACCTGCTATATCAAAACATCAGGCTCGTCAGGTATTTTGTCATCTTTTTGCTGCTGATCCTTCCCCTG
>JBBQUQ010000089.1:0-14125 GCA_038212325.1 Bacteroidales bacterium | reverse complement strand
AATTATGTGCAACAATGATATAATCTAACTTTTCTTTATCGATACGGGCAGATTCGATGGCATCAGTGGCAGCATAACAGGCGATATCGGACGTGACCAAATTGTCATGGGCATGCCTGCGTTCTGCAATGGTAGAAATTTCCAGGAACTTATCAATTAATTCCTGGTTCGTTTTTTCGATTATCTTCCCGGTTGTATCATAGAATACATTTTTCAGAAAATTTTCATTTTTCACCAGGATGGATGGTATGTAATTTCCGGTCCCTGTTATTACACTGTAAATATTGTCGTTGGTCATAGTTTCATGGTTGTCTGTTAGTCATCATGCATAAATCGCAGCAATCTCATAACGAATACAATCAACCATCAGGCATATTCAAATCATAAATACTGCGAATACTGGAGAAATAAACCTGGAGGTCAATGTCAAGCTCTTTCAGCAGTCCGTTGTGAAGGTCGTACACCCACGCATGGATTTGAGGAAAACCGATTTGGTTCCATTTTCTCTGAACATGGTCGATCTTGGCAATATTCACGCATTGTTCGATCACATTCAGTTCAACAAGCCTGTTATATTTCTCATGCGGATCCTCAATCCCGTTGAGCTCATCCTGGTGGATGCGGTAAACGTCGCGGATGGCTTGCAACCAACTGTTCAACTGCCCCATATCGGTAGGGTGCATGGCCGCCTTCACACCGCCGCATCCATAATGGCCGCATACAATGATATGCTTTATCCCGAGATATTCCACAGCATACTGGATCACGGCATTGATGTTGTTGTCGGCGCCAACCACAAGATTGGCAATGTTCCGGTGAACAAACACTTCACCTTCATCCAGCCCCATGATCACGTTGGCCGGCACCCTGCTGTCGGAACAACCTATGTATAGAAAGTTTGGCTTCTGATCAAAGGCCAGGTTTTTAAAAAAATTTTCATCGGCAGCCAGCTTGCTTTGCACCCAGGCTTTGTTGTTTTCAAAGATTTTACGGTATGCTTCCATTGAAAGGAAATTTTTCGTTAAAAGTACAAATTTTATTGACTCCCATTGCCATATGATGCTTGTTCAGTTCCTGACCCTCCTTAAAACTAAAGATCCTCTGCCAGATCAAGCCTAAATATCTTCCATAAAAATAAAGTACGGGCCACTTCGAAAAACGGGGTTGCCTTTAGTTTATTTTCGCTTAAGTTTGCGGCACAGAAACCAGACCGACGTCATGAAAAATTTGCTACCAGGTGCTATCCTTGCCATGATATTAATCTCAGGCACACTTCCGGCTCAAAAACAACTCTGTTTCGGATTGTCCTTAACCGGACTTACTTCTGTCATTACCAACCAGAACAATTATGGTCTCGACTTTGAACTGGACTATGTTGCCACGTTCGGTGGTTGCGGCAATGTAAATATCGGTTTTGATTTTAATAAACGGGTGGGACTGAAAACGGAGATCGGATTTACAAAACTGGGGCAGAAATATAAAGGCACGCACGATGGTTCTGCCTATCAACGAAATATCAGGCTCAATTATCTTCAAATTCCATTGATGTTTAAATACATTGGCAAAGGCGACGCAGTTAACTTTTATTTGATGGCCGGACCGCAGTGTAACCTGTTGCTCTCAGCCTCCCAGCAGTATTTAAAAGATGGCGCTGTATTCGATTACTATCACACCCTGCCCGATTCCTCCCAAACAATCCTGGTGGGCCAGCAATCAATTACCGGCAGGTACAATTCACTGGACATCATGGGTCGCATCGATTTAGGAGCAGAAATCCGGGTTGCCTCAAATCTGTTCCTTAATGTCGGAATGACCATGGCGTATGGAATTATAGATATCAATGCCCCTGACTGGCAAATACCTGATTATTCATCGGGGGAATATCATTCCTCACATAACATCTATGGGGGTATTAATTTTGGGATCAACTATATGTTGCCGGTCGGGAATAAAAACTAACCAGTTCTTCGTGTAATTCCTTACCTCATCTCACAAATAAAACCAGGAACTGCCATCTTTGTAATCATCAACAATTTCCGGTGTTGACATCATGTGAAAAGAGCCTAACAACCCGGAAATTTCATGCCTGAGCTCAACGAGGGCGTTATCAATCAGATCTTGCCTGAAACCTTTATCACTCAATGAAATAACCATGTCCATGGAGATGATCCGGGTAATCACCTTTCCCAATTCCACCAGTTTCCTCTGGGATAACTGGCTATTGAAGCTAAACGGGAGCAGATCCTGCAACTCGTTCGCCGCATGTTCAGTATGCCTGTAATGCCTGAGAAAACTGAGGAGGTGATGCTCCCTGGCTTTTTTCATCCGTTTAACCAATCCCTCTGCCACCTGGGCGTACAGCATGTCGTTTGAGCCTTCAAATATCTGGAATGGCCGACTGTCGACAATCCCCGTGCCGCCGATATGGTTGAACCTGTATGCTCTGGCCCCGGTAAGTTGCACAAGCGACTGGGCAGCCTCCTGCATGAGGTCAGTGACATAACTCTTCATAGAATTGGCCACCATGCCGCTGGCCGACAGGTCGTGCTCAAGGCCTGCCTTAAGGCTGCTGTGGGCACACATGGCTGAAGCAATCGTAAAAGATGCCTGAAGTCGTGCAAGCCGCTGCTGAACCTGGTCATATTCAATCAGGTTCTGTCCGCCAACTGATCTCTGACGGCAGTGTTCAAAGGCCTCATCCATCATTCGTTGTATAAATCCAAGCGCCATGCCGGGAAAATGAAGCCGACTGCGGTGCAGCAAGTCAAGGAGTAACTTGATGCCGGTGGTTTTTGGAACCAGGCGGTGCGATGCAGGAATTAGGACATCGATGCGATTGCGGCCGTAAGGAATCTGGTGCAACCCAAGGTTATCAAATAGTTCGTCAACAACAATTTTTTGCCCTGGCCGGGCTGTATCGCAGATAAAAAAATCAATGTCGCGCTTTAGCTCCCCGCCCGGCGCCATTTCCCGCGCCGCTAGCAGCCAGAAATCTGCAGCACCGGTAAGCCCGGCCCAGTGTTTTGTTCCCTGAAGATGAAAATGCCCGTGATGATCAGTAAACCGGGTTTGCATGTTAAGTGCATCAGTTCCGAAATCGGGTTCAGTGATCATCAGTCCCCCCATGTTCCGGTGGTTCATGAACCTGTTGAAAATTTCCCCTTTTACCTCCTCTTTTGCATACTTTGCCACAGGCTGAATAAACAATCCCGAATTAATTCCAAGGGTAAGCGAAAGAGCAAGAGATTCATAGGATGCGGCAGAAAGCATTGCAAGTATTTCATCGATCCGGCCTCCCCTGCCACCAAATTCAACAGGTATGGATACCGAAAGTGGATTGAGTGCCATGATCTCGTTCAGCACACCTTCAGGAATTCCGCGCGGCAAGGTGAGCCGGTCAGTTTCCCGCGGGGTCCTGAACACTTTGTGCATCGTGGCCTTCAATTCATTCAGAACCAAATGGTACGGAGCCTGTTCTTCAGCAACTTGCGGATGGTGCAATTCCCCTGCCGATGGCTTTCTTCCTGTGGGCATAATCTATTTTTATTTGAACCAAATTACAAAAATAATAAAGTTCGGCGGATAATTGCCTTTACACCTTGCTCGTATGTCGTCGGGATAAAACCGAAACGATTCTCACGGGCAAACTGATAGCGCATTTCATAAAGTTCGGCAAAAAGAGGAACGAAAATGGATACGGCTTTTACCAACCAGAATCATTCACTTTTTTAGGATTTCGCCCCACAAGCCGGATATCGGTTGTATATTTTGGAAGCGCTTTAGCCAGTTCGATGCCAATGGAACCGCCTGCACCCAATATTGTCTGCATAGTTTAGTTTTTTTACTTCTGCAAGATCATATGAGAACTACAGGTTGTTATACAAATATCAAAAATAGTGCTTTTACACCAAATACCGGCCAGGATAAATAGTTCTTTTCCGTATTTTTGGCATCAAAACCGAAACCAATGACACATACCGATATCTTCAACCGGCTCTGGGCAGGTTATACCAGCCAAAATCCTTCCACAAAAATAGTTTATGACCTCTTCATCGCTGAAGGTGAAACCGTTATCAACGACCACATTGCATTTCGCACCTTCAGGCATCCCGACATTGGCGTAGATAAACTCGCCCGCGTATTCCTGAAGAACGGTTATGAATATATTGGAGATTACCATTTCGAAGCGAAAAAACTGTATGCCAAACATTTTGAGCATCGGACCGACAGCGAGGCGCCACGTGTTTTCATCAGCGAACTGCTCACAGAGGAGTTCAGCCCAATCCTGCAACAGACTGTCAGTGATTGGGTTTCGCGGATTCCGTCAGGCCATTGCGATTCTGATGACCTGATTTATGCAGGAAATGTATCTGGCGCTCCATCGTTTGAGTTGTACGAGAAATTGCGCTCTGAATCGGAGTATGCTGCATGGCTTTATGTGAATGGCTTTTGTGCAAACCATTTTACCGTGAGCATCAACCACCTGAAAAAGCTGGACACCATCCACAAGGTGAACACATTTCTTAAGTCAAATGGCTTTTTACTGAATGATGCCGGCGGCGAAGTGCAGGGAACACCCGATGAATTGCTTGAACAATCAAGTATTCGGGCCGGTATGGTCAGGTTCGGCTTCACCGAGGGAGAGCGGGAGATTCCCGGTTGTTATTATGAATTTGCAAAACGATATCCCGACAGCGATGGAAAGTTATACAGTGGATTCATTGCAAAATCGGCGGACAAGATATTTGAATCCACAAACTTTTACAAGAAGTGAGCAATTCGATTAAACTTATTGCTGCAAGTTTCTTTCTCACGGTGATTGTTTCCTGTTCAAATGATGGGGCCGGGCAGGGACATGTTTCGACCTCCCTGCCCAAGCAAGGGGTGATCCGTGAGAAGATGGAATGCGCAGGTGCTGCTGGTAAAAGTTATGCATTATTTATTCCGTCCTTCGCCCCGCCCCATGCAGAGAGGGTCGAAAGCGGCAGATATTTGTACCCGGTAATCATTTCGTTCGACCCGCATGGCAGCGGCTTGTTACCGCTGACAATGTACAAAGATCTCGCTGAAAAATTCGGTTACATCCTCGTAGGGTCAAATGACTCGAAAACCGGGCTGGCGGGAGAGCAAATAAAAGAGATCGTCACAGCACTGATGCATGAAGTGCGCTCTTTATACCCGGTTGATACAAACCGCATTTGCATACCGCCGCAAAATCAGCATGCTGGAGGAAGAAGAGAAGCAGGAGTTAACGCATGCGCTGCAATCGGAAGATTTGAAATGGTGGAAACGAAAAATTGGGGAGTACGAAGCGCGTTGTGCGAAGTGCTGGCATACCTGAGCCTGGTCTGTTGCCCAACTACATGGGTGCAATCATGCTGGCACGGAGATCGGAAAATAAAACAGCCATGGCCCAGCTGAAAATTGCAATATCATAAGGATTTGCCGACAAGGGCAGGTTGGCAAGCCAGCCTGAGTTTAGCTCCCTGAACAGTTCACCGGAATGGTTTGACCTTCTGAAATCAATGAAATGACAGATAATAAACAGTTTCGAATTCAGATTGCCGGTTTGCAGGCACAGATTGAAGGCGAAATCTTTACCGATGATGCCCAACGGCTGCTTTATGCCACCGATGCCTCTGCATACCGTGAGGTTCCGCTTGGGGTGGCCCGCCCAAAAAATGCCGCGGACATTCAGCGGCTGATACGTTTTGCCTTTGAAACGAAGATCCCGCTCATCCCAAGGGCAGCCGGTACATCACTGGCAGGTCAGGTTGTCGGACCAGGTCTCGTCGTCGACGTATCGAGGCACATGACCAGCATCCTGGAGATCAACGTGCAAGAACATTGGGTGAGGGTGCAACCCGGAGTCATCCTTGACGAACTCAACAAGGTTGCTGAAAAACACGGGCTCTTCTTTGGCCCCGAAACCAGCACATCCAGCCGATGCATGATGGGCGGCATGGTTGGCAATAACTCCTGCGGGGCCCATTCGATCCTTTACGGCAGCACACGCGATCATGTTATTTCAGTCAGCGGCTTCCTGAGCGACGGCTCTGAGGTAGAGTTCAAAGGACTTTCCACCAGCGACTTCGCGGAAAAATGCAATGGAAAAAGCCTTGAAAACGACATCTACAGGCAGATGCGCAACATTCTTTCAGATCCAGGTAACCAGGAAAACATCCGCAGGGAGTACCCCGATCCGTCAATCCACCGGCGAAACACCGGTTATGCGCTTGACTTGCTTCTGCAAAGTGAACTTTTCAACACACATGAAACATCAGGTTTCAACTTCTCCACCCTCATCGCCGGCAGCGAAGGCACCCTGATGTTCATGACCGAAATCAAGCTGAATCTTGTTCCATTGCCGCCAAAGGAAAAAGCATTGATCTGTGTGCATTGCCATACCATCGCCGAATCTCTGAAAGCCAATATTATAGCCCTGAAATACGAGCCGGGTTCGGTCGAACTGATGGATAAGGCAATCATGGACTGCACCCGCGACAACATCACCCAACGGCAGAACCGTTTTTTCATCCAGGGCGATCCGGGAGCCGTACTCATCATCGAATTTGCCCGCGACACGCGTGAGGAGATCATGGCAATATACGGACAATTGGTGGCTGAAATGCGTTCAGCCGGCCTGGGGTATCATTTCCCGATCATATTTCCACCGGATGTAAAAAAAGTGTGGGACCTTCGAAAGGCTGGACTGGGCGTGCTTTCCAATTATCCAGGCGACCGGAAACCGGTTCCGGTTACTGAAGATACCGCAGTGAGCCCTGGTGTTTTACCTCAATATATCGAGGAATTCAACCAGATGCTCGACCGGCTTGGCCTCGATTGCGTTTACTACGCCCACGTTGGGTCGGGCGAATTGCACCTGAGACCCGTGCTGAATCTCAAAGACCCTGCAGATGTTGAACTTTTTCACACTGTGGCGCTTGAGACGGCAAGACTTGTCAAGAAATTCAACGGATCTCTTTCGGGCGAACATGGCGATGGCCGGCTGCGTGGTGAGTTCATCCCGCTTATGCTGGGGCAAAAAAACTATGAACTTTTCAGGGAGATCAAGGACCTTTGGGATCCAAACCATATTTTCAATCCCAATAAGATCGTCGACACTCCGAAAATGAACACCAGCCTGCGATTCGATCCGGGGAAACCGGTGCGCGAAATTCCAACGGTATTCGACTTTTCAGAAAACCATGGCATCCTGCGGGCAGCGGAACAATGCAACGGGTCGGGCGACTGCCGCAACACGGTCGTTACTGGCCGTTACATGTGCCCATCATACATGGCAGTCAAGGATGAAAACACCACGACTCGTGCCCGGGCCAATATCTTAAGGGAATTTCTTACAAATTCATCCAAAGAGAACCCGTTTGACCACCAAGAGATATATGAAGTGATGGATCTGTGTCTCTCCTGCAAAGCCTGCAAGTCGGAATGCCCGTCGAACGTGGATATCGCCAAATTAAAAGCAGAATTTCTGCAACACTGGTACGACGCCAACGGAATTCCGCTACGATCGAGAATGATCGCCAACATCACACGAATCAATCAATTAGGAAGTATCGCCCCTGCCATCTTCAATTTCTTCCAGGAAAATAAATTCATTTCCCGGATCACAAAAAAAAGCCTCGGATTTGCATCTCAACGCAGTATTCCGCTTTTGTATTCAACCACCCTGCGTGCATGGGCCGCTAAAAACAACAACAAGTATATGCCAGGAACCGCACCTGGGGGCACAGTATTTCTGTTCGCCGATGAATTCACAAACTATAATGATGTCGAAATTGGCATCAAAGCCATAAAATTGTTAAATGCCCTTGGCTACAGGGTGATCATTCCCGACCACGGTGAAAGCGGACGCGCTTACCTTTCTAAAGGGCTGTTAAGGAAAGCAAAAAAACTGGCCAACGTCAATGTTGGCAGGCTAAAGAATCTGATCACCGATGAAACTCCCTTGATCGGCATTGAACCATCCGCCATTCTTACCTTCCGTGATGAATACCCTGAACTTGTGGATTCGGCGCTGAAAGAAGCAGCGGTGAAACTGGCGAAAAACGCTGTGATGTTCGACGAATTTATCAGTAATCATGCAAACCCTGCTTCAAAGCTGTTTACAGATAAGGAAAAGGTCATAAAACTCCACGGCCATTGCCACCAGAAAGCACTGGCATCGGTTGAATCGACAAAAAAAATGCTGTCAATTCCCGTCAACTACCGGGTGGAGGAGATAAAATCAGGTTGCTGCGGTATGGCCGGATCCTTCGGTTACGAGAAGGAACATTACGATGTGTCGATGAAAGTCGGGGAACTTGTGCTGTTCCCTGAAGTCAGAAAAGCCGCGCCGGAGGTGATCATCGTTGCACCCGGCACTTCCTGCCGCCACCAGATCATGGACGGAACGGGCCGAAAGGCGCTGCACCCGGTGGAGGTGATGTATGACGCATTGATAAACAGTGAAATCGCAATATAGCGAAATGAAAAAAAACAGAGGGTACAAAGTTCAGCTTTTGTACCCTCATGTTTTCCCTGTTACCACTAATCAGCAACATAGATTAATCAACCCCTGTTTTACAATTTAATAAGCTTGACAGTTTCGCTCTTTGATCCGGTGATGACCCTGACCAGGTAAACCCCGGCAGGCAGGCCAGTAAGCGAAACAATATGTTGATGCTCTCCAGTTATTGTTAATGAAAACACCCTACCTCCCATCAAGCTGTAAATTTCAACATTGATCTTCTGCATCAAAGGCTCACCGGTAAATTCAATGGTAAAATAGTCTGCTACCGGATTAGGGTACACCTTGAAGAATGACCGTTCAATTATAACAGGCTTTTCTTCAGCTGCCGTAGATACCTCTAAGACGAGTGGCACTTCGGAATAGCAGTACTGTCCATCCGTTGTAATGTAACCCTCCATGTAACCGCCAAGGTGAATGTATGTGCCTGGCATGTACATGATGTTCATCCCGGCAATCATGGTCACATTAGCTCCGCTCTCCAGAGAATATGTGGTCCCATTTCCAGCAATGATAAGCGTTTGCGTGGCATCATAGCATTCGTACTGCCCATCGCCCGCAACCACATTTTGCACCTCTCGTACCTCAGGTATCGACGGACCATCAACCTCCAGCAAGGTGCTTCCCGATTCGTCCTCAGCCATCCAGCTTAACCCTCCGTTGGAAGAAATTTCCGTAAAAACATCGAAGAAACTCTCGACCATGAACTGACCCCCTTGTATAGGCATCATGACGTCGTATCCAAGCGAAACCTTGGTTGGGTTCTCTCTAAGCATGAGTCCGTAAGGTAATACGTTTATCAGCTGGAGCGACATAATTTCAGTCTCCATGATCAACTTGGTGAGTGAATCGGGCAGACGCGTGACCCTTTCCAGTACCACTGCAGGACTGAAGAAGGGGATAAATGTCAACCCGAAATCTGACGAAACATCAAGGGATATCATGCATTGGTATGTAAACATCTCAGTGCCGCCTACCGGAGGTATGGGCATGACAGGATTAGAATTCATCATTTGCAGATTCTGGATCTGGAATAATCCACCGCCATACAGTGAACCACTGTTCGGTTTATACTTGCTGGTACCTGATGGTGGTACGGTTGGTGTAGCCTGGTTCACCTTTGTTGTCGGGCATTCCACAACGAAGAAGAAATCGTTGGTGCCATTCGCAAGGGCACCCGTCCATGTACCGGTATTGCTGTCGTAGGTTGCGCTCTCAGAAACAGTCCCGCCGGCTTTTCCCTGCTTAGAATCATGGGTGATGGTGATCTTATACTTACCGTTGCCCAGGTCGACCCAGCTTGTTACGCATACACAATGAGCTCCTGGACCCTGCCATTTGATATCCATTTCCACATCCTGCCCGGCGGCAATCTCGGCCCCGATATTTTTGATTCCGGCGGGACCTGCCAGTTTCCGTGTGGTGATCGGTAGTTTTTTGGCCTTAACATAGTTTTTCTTGTTATTCACCCAACCAGGTCTCGGGCAACCCCCAGGCCCCCAGCCGGTGCCGTTTTTCAATGATGGAATCCCTATATCGGCCGCCTTCATCCCAAGACCATTCATATTATTGAGGAACTTAAGGCTGTTGGAGATGCCTACCGGAACACATTCATTCACGCCTGCTTCCTGATTTGGGAATCCTGCATGCCTGAAAACCTGGTTAACCACAGGCCCGCCCTTCTGTTTTACCGCAGGACGAGGTTTATTAATGCCACCCGGCGCACCGCCGGTGGATCCGGAAAAGATGCGGATCGAATCCAGGTTAACAAAACCTAGCGCCTCTAATGGCGGTTTCCCGGCGATGACAGGGGTGAGCGTGTAACCATACATGACAGAGGTAACCGGTATTCCATCAGGTCCGATACGGAACCAGAAGCGCTGGGTTTGAAGCAGGCCTTCAGCCTGAAGCGAAACAACTGGCATATTCTCAATTACGTAGCCTGTGTCGATGGTTAGGTTAAGGTATTGAACCACTGAAGAACCGAGGAATGTCAAATCGATCGCCCCCCAGTCAGAATAGGGTGTTATTGTTCCATTGTAGTTAAATGTCAACTGGTTTAATACTGCACTCTCAGTAATGATTTCCAGAAGGTTGCTGCCATTGTCAGCATCCATCCAGGTGGCTCCTCCATCAACAGATACATTGTAGAACACATCAAAGAAACCGTCGGATACCCATTCATTCTGCTTTGGCATTATCGGGGTCATTCCCACGGACTGAAAAAGCGTACTTTCCCTGACCATCAGTTGGGGAGGCAAACCAGCAAGTGTCATGCTCATCAATTCAGTCTGGTAGAATTCAGTTCCGGCAGAGTCAAGAACATGGTTCACTGATAGAAGAAAATTCATTGGTCCTGAGTAGTGCAAGAATGTTTCCCCGCTATCTGATGAAAAGTTGAAGCTGAAAATGCATGTATGTGAGAACGTTTGCGTCTGGCCCAAGGGTGGTGGCGGGGTTGCCGGGGTAATGTTGCTCATCATAAAGTCCTTCATTTCATACAAGCCATTCTGGTAAGTTGTTCCGCTATTCGATTTTTCACGGTAACCGTTCCCCGACGGGATCGTCGGCTGGGTTGCGCTCCTGGCTTTTGCAGTGGGGCACTCAACTACGAAAAAGAAATCATTCGTCCCATTAACCAGCGCACCATCCCACTTGCCCGTGGCTTTATCGAAGGTTGCTGTTTCAGAAACAGTACCGCCGACTTGCCCTTGCTTGCTATCGTGTGTGATGATAATCTTGTATTTCCCGTTGCCCAGATCAACCCACCCGGTAATGCAGACACAGTGTGCGCCACCACCTTTCCATTTGATATCCATTTCTACATCCTGCCCTTTAGCGATCTCAGCGCCGATATTTTTTATATTTGCCGGACCACTGAGCTTACGGGTGGTAATCGGAAGCTTTTTGTTCTTTACGTAGTTTTTCTTGTTCTGAACCCAGCCAGGCCGGGGACAACCGCCAGGGCCCCACGCAGTGCCGTTCTTCAGTGACGGGATGCCGATATCGGCGGGTTTCATCCCCAAGCCAAATTTTGCATTCAGGAACTGCAGGCTGTTTGAAATACCCACGGGGACACATTCATTCACTCCTGCTTCCTGGTTGGGAAACCCTTTGTGCTGCTGTGGTGGCTGCACAGCGGCACCTCCTTTCTGTTTTTTGGCTGGAGGCGGATGGTTGTCCTCCAGCGGAGCATCGCTCAATGCTCCGGTATAAATGATAATATCTTCCTGGGCGACCGGTACGGGGGTTTGCAAAACAGGTCTTCCTGAAAGCAGTGGTGTAAGGGTAAATCCACATTGGAGCAAGGTGACCGGGATGCCATTCAAACCGATGGGAAACCAGAACCGCTGGGTCTGGAGGTCCCCCACATTTCCAATCGTCTGCACAGGCATGTTTTCTATCGCCCAGGCTGTATCCCTTGACAGATTCAGATAAAGCAGATCAGCCGAACCGACGAATGTCACATCAATCGCACCCCAATCGGAAAACGGTGTAAGTGTTCCACCGTAGTTGAAGTTTAACTGGTAAAAGGTGGCTGTCTGTGCTTTCACATTCTGGCCCATGATTACAAAGACCATCAGCATCAACAGAGCCACCAGCCTATTTATAGCAAAGGCATGCCATTTTCTTAGCTGGTATTTTTTTCTCATAGTGATTTTCTCCTTTTATTTATAACATGTTCATAGTATAAACTTGTTAAATATACTGGTATACAATGTTTTATTATTGTAAGTTATTCACAAATTCATTTTTTCTGTCCAAGCGGATTCAATTTGTAAATATATATTAAATCAATCCGGATATGAATATTTCAAGCATATGATAATCCCCTTTATCCGGGGGAATGCATCCAGTATTTAACGACCTTTTTCCCAATATGGACGACATTTTTCCTCACAATGCAGTTAAAAATTTCGATTTGTTGATTTTTTCAACACGTGTATAATAAATATACACTTTAGTAAACTCTTCTTAAACAAATACTTAGATAAATATACAGAGGGCAGTGTTGATATATTCAACACTGCCCTCTGTATATTTACTAAACACATAGAACTTCATCACATTGACATACTGTTACTTATGTCATAATTCGAGTTTTGGCACCATAATTGAATATCCGATAGCGTCACCTAAACAGAAAGGAAAAATCATGAAAACCAGGATTTTTATGCTCGTTGGATTTATACTGTTTATTTGCAGTATTACAATCGGAAAAGCGGCACAACCAGAAAACAATCCATCCCGCGACGGAACCATAAATGTATCAACCTCCCCGGATTTATATTACCTGGCCATGAAGTGGGCTGGTGAATATTGCAGGGCAAATCCGGATGTTACGATCAACGTCATTAATTCTTCGGACAACAATGATGGTGAAAAAGCAACCATAGGCACAGGTCTGTCGCTCGTCAGTGCCGGGGCTTTATCGGCCATGAACAAACCGTCATCCTGGAATGTTGTTATCGGTCGAAACGTTATTGTACCGGTCATGAATGCAAAAAATCCATGCGTGGATGAAATTCAGCGGAAAGGCATTTCGCAGGAAGGGTTGGCCAGGTTATTTGAAAATCCTGGAAACCTGAATTGGAGCATGCTCATCGAGAACGGGCAAAATGCTCCGTTGCATCTTTATTCAGTGAATGATATGACGGTAAATTCAGGAGTTTCCGACTTTATAAAAAGCGATCATCTTAAAATTACAGGAACCGCTGTAAACAGCGGACAAGAATTGATTTCTGAGATCCAGAAAGATCCGAACGGATTCGGTTTTTGCAAGTTAGTTCACCTGATGGTTCCCGGTAATTCACAAATGGTTGACAATATACGGCTTGTTCCCATTGACAAAAATGAGAACGGGAAGATTGACTTCATGGAAGATATATATGACAACCTGCAAGACTTCTCCCGCGGTGTTTGGATAGGAAAATATCCAAAGGCCCTCTCAGGCAATATCTATGCGGTTGCATCAATGAAACCCGAAAACAACTCCGAAACGGATTTCCTGCAATGGGTACTCACCGATGGGCAACAATTTCTCAGCGGGAATGGGTATTGCGACCTTGTATCAGGGGAAAGGCAAACGCAATTGGATAAACTCAGGGAAAAATCCCTCACGATTACAACGCCTTATCATGACACTTATGCTATCGTGAAGATCATCCTGCTCGCGCTGACAGGCTTTGGAATGATCGGTTTTATCATGGATATTGTTGGCCGTCATTTCCGCAACAAAAAAGCCGTTTTCAAGCAGCAGCCATTATCAGTTTCAAATGTTTTTGACGACGAATCGGTGATCGCTCCAAAAGGGCTCTTTTTTGACAAAACACACACTTGGACCTACATGGAGAAAGATGGTTCCGTCAAAATCGGAATCGATGATTTCCTTCAACATATTACCGGTCCTATCACAAGGATTGAGATGAAAAATGCCGGGGATAAGATTAAAAAAGGAGACAAGTTACTCACCTTGGTCCAAAAGGGCAAGCAGTTGACCATTCATGCCCCTTTGACCGGAACAATCACTGCGCAGAATAAAACCCTCATCGCCAATGCTTCCGTCCTGAATACCGCACCATATACGGAAGGCTG
>JBBQUQ010000088.1:0-14180 GCA_038212325.1 Bacteroidales bacterium | reverse complement strand
GTGCTCACCTGGCTTGGCGCTTCGCTGGTCCCTCCGATCGGGGGTGCCTTCACCTCATCGGCAGCAGGCCTGGGCAGGATCGTGATGAACTGGTCGGGCCCTGCGGCATCACTCGCCGATGGCAGCAGCCTGGTAAATCTTATCTTCACATACAATGGCGGGGCCTCCCCGCTGGCATGGTTTGATGATGGTAATTCCTGCCGGTATGCTGAAAGCGTCGCCGAGACATCGCTGTATGACCTTCCAACGACATCTTATTATATCAACGGCTATGTCGGTCCGAACCCACTGGCGGCCAATTTCACGGCCAGCCCTACGACCGGCGGATCGGCCGTGACCGTTGTCCTCACCGATCAAACCACCGGCGGGCCAACGGCATGGAGCTGGAAGCTCAGCCCGTCAACCTGGTATTTCGTAAACGGCACCACAGCCTCTTCACAAAACCCGCAGGTCCGTTTCACCTCCGATGGTGTGTATTCGGTGACCCTTGTTGCAACAAGGGGCACAAGCGCTTCCATCATTGTAAAGAATGATTATCTCTCGGTCGGAACACTGGGGTACTGGACCGGGATCACTTCATCTGACTGGTTCACCGGTTCCAACTGGCAAAACTCGCAGGTACCACCCAGTTCAGCCATGGTATTTATCCCTTCCTCAGCACCGAACTGGCCGCACCTCACCGGAGGACTTTCAGTAGGAACTCTTTGCAAAAACATCAGCATTGAAGGTGCCGCAAAATTATATGTGGACGGCGATCTTACTATAAATGCCGGTTCTTCGCTTGCTTTTAAAGGCGATGGAACACTTTACCTTGGAGGCAGTTGGTTGAATGGAGGGGTATTTGACATGGGGGCAAGCACCGTTGAATTTACCGGGCCGAACAATGCTACCATTTTCGGGGGTGCATTTTCCGAAACGTTCTGGAAGATCATATTTGCCAAGACAAATGCAACGGTTTTTGTGCAGGGGTATATCAATGTCATGAACTGAATTTTAAAAAGGACCTCTCCCCGGCCCTCCCCTTGAAGGGGGAGGGAGACGTGGTACAAAATATGGATGTGAAGAATTTGTGCAACAATAAATTATTACTTAAATATGAAACAAGAATTTAACGATACACCTCAAACCTCCCCCTCCCCTTCAAGGGGAGGGCCGGGGAGAGGTCATTTGCTCTTGGGGAGGGCCGGCAATGGGTCATTATCCCCCTTCAAGGGGAGTGCCGGGGTGAAGTCATTCCTTATGGCCATCACTTTCCTTTTGGGATTTGCCCTGGCCGGCAACGCCCAGAACGCCCCCATCACCACCTGCGCAACTGCTACAGGTGCAATTCCGGGCCCGGTGGATGTTCCAATCACCGTAACAGGATTTACTGCCATCGGAGCAGTTTCCCTGACCCTTGATTATGACTATTCGGTCGTACATTTTATCCAGGGAACTCCGAATCCTTTGCTGGGTAGTTTTTTAAGCGGTGACATGGATCTTGGCAACGGCTTCCACCGCATCAGCATGGGCTGGTATGGCTCATCGGCCACGCTGCCCAATGGCAGTACGATCATGACCCTGAATTTCACCTATATTGGCGGAAATGCACCGCTCACCTGGTTTGACAACGGCTCCTCCTGCGAGTATGCCGATCCCATGGGAAATTCTTTGAATGACCTGCCGACTACAGCCTATTACCTGAACGGCTATATCTGCGGCGGCACTGGAAACCCGGGCACGATCACAGGGAACAATTCGGTGTGCCAGGGGCAGGCGGGGGTATCGTATGGCATAGCGCCGATGGCCAATGTCGCAGGGTATACCTGGACGGTGCCTGCAGGAGCAGCGATCATCAGCGGCCAGAACACGAATTCCATTCTGGTGGATTATTCCGGAACTGCCGTGTCGGGAAATGTCACGGTATTTGCTTTCAATCCCTGCGGGAACGGCCCTTCATCACAGCTTTCGGTAGCTGTCAACCAGCTTCCCATTGCCAACGCCGGGAATGATACGACCATCAATTACGGCACCAGCACAACACTTCATGCTGCACCGGGGGGAACAGGAAGTTTCAGTTACCACTGGTCGCCCGAGGCATTGCTGGTCAACCCCAACGTGCAGAACCCGCAAACCGTCATCCTGATCTCCACCACGATTTTTACTCTTGTTGTGACGAACCTGGCCGCTTCAGGCTGCCATACCAGCGATGATGTGATCGTTTCGATCACCGGCGGCCCGCTCAGCCTGAATCCTATTGCCGTTCCGGGTGATATCTGCAAGGGTGAATATTCACAACTTTATTCCAATGCAGGCGGTGGCTCAGGGAGCTACACCTATCTGTGGACATGCGTTCCGCCGGGAACTCCGCCCTGGAGTTCGACATTGGCAAACCCGCTGGTTTCACCCGAATCGACAAGACTTTACCAACTTTCATTGCATGATGGATTTACCACGGTTACAGGGTCGGTTAACCTGCCGGTTTTTCAACTGCCAACGGCCACTATTTCGGGTGGCGATACGCTCTGCGGGACCGGATCTGTTACGACCCTTCGCGTTGACCTCACAGGTGCCCCTCCCTGGTCGTTTCTTTACACAAACGGGATCAACTCCGTAACGGTGTATAACCAGTACACCACTCCTTATTACATCATCACCGGTGATGCTGGAACCTATACCATACATGACCTGCAGGATTTGAACTGCACCGGTACCACATCCGGATCCGCCAGTGTGAGTGTGTTTGCTGTGCCTGCAACACCGTCTCTAACAATTATTGATTACACGCTTATTTCAAGCGTATGCTGCGGAAACCAGTGGTACCAAGACAATGCGCCCATCCCGGGGGCGACAGGGCAGAGCGTCACGGCAACTGTAACCGGTTCGTATTACGACATCGTGACCCTGAACGGCTGCAGTTCCGACACATCGGAAACCGTTGGGTTGATCGTAGGGTTGAACGAAAGCATCGCCGGAAAATTCAGCCTCTCCCCAAATCCCGCACACGACCTTGTGAACGTCATATATAACGGGCGGTCAGGGCAAAGCATTGACGTAAGGCTCACTTCAGTTTTCGGGCAGCTGAACGGCATTTACCATTTCAAATCATCACCGGAAAAGAATATTTTTTCAATAGATATCAGCAGGATTACCCCAGGATTGTACATTGTAACATTTTCGGCAGAGGAAGGTGTTACTGCAGGCAAACTGGTTGTCAATTAGTCATTGAACTTATAGAAAGTATTCGATTAGATATGTCAGCAATTTTTAAATCCAACCACAATGAAAAAGTTTTACGCGATTCTCATCGGCTGCTTAATGATCAGCCACCTAGCCTTTTCCAATGGCGGGCCATTAACTACAGCAGGTTCTGTGACAGTTTGCAATGGCAACTCCATCAGCGTCCCGGTCAGTGTAGCCGCATTTAACAATGTCGGCGGCATTTCACTTACACTGAACTACAACCCAGCAATGCTTCAGTACCAGTCTGTTGTGCTGAATCCGGCCATCACCGGCAGTTTAACGAACGGCACCATTCCCGGGGAATTTCTCCTGAGCTACACCTGCGATCCGGGGATCAACCTGCCCGATAATGCAACCCTGTTCACCCTGTATTTCGGCTATGTCGGACCGCCTGCCGGGGGAAGCTCCCTGCTTACCTGGCTGGAAACTCCAGTATGGGCCAATGAATATTCTGATGCGGCCGGGATCGCTTATAACAAGGAGCCATTCTTAAGCCATTTTGTCAATGGAAGTGTTACGGTCATAACGGCCGAATGCGGACCGGTAACTACGGCAACAGTTGTTACATCCTGCCCGTCGTCCGACATCGCCTACCCGGTAAAAGTTTCAGGTTTCAACAATGTCGGCGGAATCTCGCTGACCTTAAATTATGACCCGGCCATGCTTCAGTACCAGTCTGTTGTGCTGAATCCGGCCATCACCGGCAGTTTAACGAACGGTGCGACAGCAGGCATATTCCTGCTGAGCTATACCTGCGACCCTGGGATCAACCTGCCCGATAATGCAACCCTGTTCACCCTCCATTTCAGCTATGTCGGTCTGCCTGCCGGGGGAACCTCCCCCATCACCTGGTCGGAGACCCCGCCCGAAGCAAATGAATACTCAACCCCTGAAGGGATCGCTTATAACAAGGAACCGTTTGGAAATTATTTCATTAACGGCAGTATCTCAGTAAATCCGAATGGGTGCGGACCGATAACCATCGCTCCTGTCGTGTCTGTCAATTGTCCGCAATCCCCGATTGCTGTCCCGGTAACCGTCAAGAATTTCAACAATGTCGGGGGCATCTCGCATACTTTGCTTTATGATGGTGCGATCCTCCAATACGATTATGTTAATCTTAATCCTGCCATTTCCGGCAGTGTGACCAATGGCGCCAATCCAGGGATCTTCCTCCTGAGTTTCACATCTGATCCCGGGGTTAACCTGCCTGACAACACGATCCTTTACACCATCTATTTTAGAGGTAAATGTTCCCAATCCGGCGGAACCTCCGCCCTTACCTGGTTGGAAACTCCCCCGGAAGCGAATGAATATTCCGACCCTGCAGGAAATGCATATAATAAGTTGCCTTTCGGATCCTATTTCTTCAATGGAAGTGTAATAGTCGGAAGCGACAACATCCCCCCAACCGTTACAACAACAACCGGCAGCCTGGATCGCACACTGGTTTGTGATAATGAAACAGGATTAACGGATGCACTGGCACTTGTGCCTGCTGCAACTGATAACTGCACGAATCCGCCTTTTATCCACCTGTTAAGCGACATCACTACGCCGGAACCTGGTTGTCCAAGTTCCTATTCAAGGGTGCGCACCTGGAATTTCACCGACTACTGCAACAATACTAGCACAAGCTTTGTGCAGGTCATCACAGTGACACCTTCAACCATGCCGGTCTTTACCACTGTATCAGACATTTCTGTGCCCTGTGGAACAGCGACGGCAAGCCCGCTCACCTATGACAATGGACTTGCCGGCTCATGCAGGATCAGCGGATCTGTAACATCGACCCTGGGTCCCCAGAGCCCTTCCGGTGCCTGCGGCGGTGATGTGACCGAGACCTGGACAGCCGCGGTTTGTGGAAACACCATTACCACATCGCGTGTCATTCATGTGCTCCCGGCCTCCACGCCATGGTTTCCGGCTCAGCCCGTAATCACCGTTGCGTGCGGCGCAGTGGTCACCAGCGAACTGACCTATGACAATGAACTGACCGGCTACTGCCACCTGACAGGAACCGTCACCTCCACCCTGGGAACCATCCCCGGTGCCTGCGGCGGTGATGTGAAAGAGAGATGGACGGCCACGGTCTGCGGAAACATCGTTACAAAATCACGTGTCATTCATGTGCTCCCGGCCCTAACCCCATGGTTCCCGGCACAGCCTGAAATCACCGTTGCCTGCGGCGCAGTCGTCACCAGCGAGCTGACCTATGACAATGAACTGACCGGTTACTGCCACCTGACAGGTACCGTCACCTCCACCCTGGGAACCATCCCCGGTGCATGCGGCGGCGATGTGACAGAGACATGGACGGCCATGGTCTGCGGAAATATCGTTACCACATCACGTGTCATTCATGTGCTCCCGGCCTCCACGCCATGGTTCCCGACTCAGCCCGTAATCACCGTTGCCTGCGGCGCGGCGGTCACCAGCGAACTGACCTACGACAACGAACTGACCGGCTCCTGCCGGCTTACAGGAACCGTCACCTCCACCCTGGGAACCATTCCCGATGCATGCGGCGGCGATGTCACCGAGACATGGACCGCCCTGGTCTGCGGAAACACCGTTACGACCTCGAGGGTCATTCATGTGCTTCCGGCGATATTGCCAATCATGAGCCCACAGGTTGACATTACAGTTGCCTGCGGCGATTTACCTGCACCAGAAACCATCAGCTTTACAAACGGGCAGGGTGGCGGATGCCTCATCAGCGGCACCTCAAATATGTCTACATTCTCAGCGATACCCGGTGTATGCGGCGGCGATGTGATTGAAACCTGGACTGCAACGGATGTCTGCGGCAGGGCACTTGCTTCTGTCAGCAGGATCATCACAGTGCGACCGGCACCTTTGCCAACCATGACTGTACCTGCCAACATTACTGTGTCATGTGATGCGATCCCGCAGGCGAGCACCATCAGCTATAGCAATGGGCTGAACGGACCTTGCAACCTTTCGGGCACATCAAATCTTTCCACATTTAACACGATCATCCCCGGCACCTGCAATGGCAGGATCCTGGAGAACTGGACCGCCAGTGACATCTGCGGACGGCCGCTCGCATCTGTATCGCGAACAATCACCGTGGTGGACAATACCAACCCGACCATCTCCTGTCCGTCATCACCCCAGATCAGAACGATCCTTTCCGGGCAGACTTCGTATATTGCCGTTGGGACAGAATTTGATTATACCGGCCTGGGCGACAACTGCAATTCGGTTTCCGCAACCAACAACCTGAATGGCCTGACTACCCTTGACGGTTATTTGTTCCCGTCAGGTACAACTTCCGTGACATGGACAGCTGTTGATGCATGTGGCAATACCGCAAACTGTTCTTATGATGTCATTATTTATTCACCTGCGATCGAACTGGTAAAGACCGGAACGCTTGACCTTACCGTAGTGCTGCCAAATGACATCGCGAATGTCGGCGACAGGATCAACTACACCTTTAAGGTAACCAATGCGGGCAATGCGACGCTGTATAACGTCATGGTCACCGATCCGTTTGTGAATGTATCGGGAGGCCCGGTCACCCTGGCCCCCGGGGAAACCGACAACGCCACTTTTACTGCTGTCTATACCCTGAATGCAACCGACATGCTTAACGGCACCTTCACCAATGTTGCGTCCGTATCAGGCACAACGCTGCAAGGCGAGACTGTCGCCGCCACCGATGGCGATACCCGGGAATTCCTGTTCGTCAAAGGGAATATCTATGACGATGCCAACGGGATGAACAACAGCATTGTTTCCGGCAGCCCGACCAACGGTTCAGGCAGCATATACATCAACCTGGCGAATGCCGACAAGGGGGTGGTTGCATCCATGCTGGTATATCCGGATGGCACGTATTACTTCACCATCAACGATGGTCTTGAATTCAACAAGGACTATGTTCTCATCCTTACCAATTCGCCCCAGGCGGAAGGAAGCACCCTGCTGGCCGCCTCCTACCCGACCAACTGGGTGTCTACTGGTGAGATACTTGGTATTGGTTCCGGCAACGATGGTACCATTGACGGGATCCTTGCGGTTAGCACTATGACCGGCAGCGTTTCCAATGCCAATTTCGGCCTCGACCAGTTGCCCAATTCCAACGATGCCAGCGCTTCGTATGCGAACCCGGGCGGGACCACAACCGTACAGGTGCCGCTGCTTATCGGGTCAGACCCGGAAGACGGCCTCCTGGGAAGCGGCAGCACCATTGCGATCACCTCGCTGGCGACCAATGGCACCCTGTATTACAATGGTTTGGCCGTGTACCTTGGCCAGGTCATTGCCGGTTACAACCCGTTGCTGCTAAACGCCGATCCGATGGACGGTGCTGTGTCGATGATGTTTAACTATGCCTTCATCGATGAGGCAGGCAGGCAGGATCCGTCGCCGGCCTTGGTCACGCTGAACTTCTATCTCTGCCCGGTTCTTGTGACTCATCCGCAGGAAACCTGCTCGCCCCGAACAGCCGACCTGACGCTGCCGGCCGTGACAGCCGGAAGTACGCTGAACGGCGCCACCCTGACCTACTGGGAGAATGCAGCAGCCACAATTCCCATGCTTCATCCGACAACGGCAGGTGCCGGCACCTATTTTATCAGGGCCGCCTTGCAGAATTGCTTTGACATCACGCCAGTGACCGTAACTGTACATCCTTTGCCCACCATGTATAACGTGACAGGCAGCGGAAGCTATTGCGCCGGCGGCCAGGGCATCGAAGTAATCATGATCGGATCACAACCCGGTTTCCAATACACACTTATGATCGGATGTTGTATCCCTGTCGGAGCAGTGGTCGTCGGCACAGGGGGACCCCTCTCTTTTGGCTATCAAACCCTTCCCGGAAATTATTCAATCCTTGCGGTGAACCCGGTTACCCATTGTTCAAACCTGATGTACAACTGCGTCTGGGTATGGGTGGATCAGCCGGTTCCGGTAAGTATCTCTATCCAGGCATCTGCCAACCCTGCTCCGCTTGGAACGGTAGTCACATTCACAGCCAGTCCGGTCAATGGGGGTTCCTCACCGGTCTACCAGTGGATGGTGAATGGATCGCCTGTCGGGACCAACAGCCCCACTTATTCATATACTCCGGGTGAAAATGATGAAATTGTGTGTCTCCTGGCATCCAACGCATACTGTGTTTCAGGAAATCCAGCAACTTCCAACATGATCATAATGGGCGTGCCGGCAACCGTTTCGGTAACCGGTGAAGTTGGCCCAGGAGAACCGAAGTGTTACAATGCCACTCAGACACTGATCATTGCAGACGGCGGCAACACCTTTACGGTCCATAACGGAGGCATCGTGACCATGATCGCCGGGCATAACATCCTTTACAAGCCCGGAACAACTGTTGAACCTGGCGGTAAGATGCATGGCTACATCACCCTGAACAACCAGTACTGCGCTCAAAAGGCACCGACAATCCCAACCGTAACAGGTACGGAAGAGCCGGGAACGGTCATACAGCGCACTGTTTTCTCCCTCTATCCCAACCCGACATCCGGGAACTTTACTGTTGAGCAGAAGGGTGAGAATTTATTCGGCACCGTGCAGGTTGAAGTATTCGGAATGACCGGGGAAAAGATGATGACAGGCGTGATCACCGGTGAAACAAAACACGAGTTCTCCCTGCCGGAACTTCAGCACGGGCTGTATTTTGTGAAGGTTTCTGCCGGCGGAAACGTGGAGACCTTTAAACTTGTGAAGACAAGGTAAATCAACTGAAAATCAAAATTGCCGAAGAGGCTGGCGGATCCCGATGTGATCGGGATCTGCAGCCAACAGGCAAGGGGTATTGGAAATATGAATTTTCTGCGGCACTAATTCTGTAAAAGCCGGTCTGTCCTGGTCTTAACGTCGCTCAGCCTTACCGGCCACGACAGTGGCTCAAACTGGCTGCCGATATATGAACCGGTTACCGGCCGTTGTTTTTTATCCTCCGCGACCAGTGCTTCCAGCGCTTTGTAAAATTCCATCATTGAATCCACGAATAATTTATCCGCCGGGTTGTAAAACGCGGGAATGCCGCATTCAAGGATAGGATACTGGCTGGCGCAGAATACACGCAACCGGCAAATCAGCCTGGTGACAAGGTCGATGTCGTGCAGCATGCCATCGACTTTTTTTTCCATGAACGGGAGTTCGCGGTTTCTGTGCCCGCTTTCAAGTTTCTGCATGATCTTCGCAGTAGCCATGGCGATCGCCCTGGCAAGCCCTCCGATCTCATTCTTCATTCCTGCAAAGAAACCATGCAGGGGATCCGTTGCCGAAGGATGTACTACCCGTCCTACGCTTTTCGCGATGCTTACCAAAAGCCTGTTCAGGACTTCGTTGGCCTCGTTGAGCCTTAACTGGGCGAGATGCAGGGCGACTGTGCGCGCAACCCGCAAAGTGATCCCGTCAAGCACCACCTTTTCGAACCCGCTGATGAAATCTTCTTTCCGGGAAGCAAGATGGATGCATCCCAATACTTTGCCCCGGTGTACCAACGGGAAAAGCACAACAGCCCGGATGCCTGACCGTTCATATGAGATCAGGGCGTGCAGCGGGATATGTTGCATTCCGACGGGCCCGGATTGTCCGTCGAGAACAGTCCTTACCTGCCATGAACCCTGATCGCAGGTGATCGCCCTGGCGAGCAATTCCTCGTTGAGATTATAATGGCATACAAGGTCAAGGTGCCGTTGCGCTTTATCAAAGACATAGATCCCGCCATGCTCCACCCCGTCGAAACTGCAGACGAGCGAAAAAATACCGGTCATGGCACTTTTCAATCCTCCCGGCAGGGGTGAGATGAATTTGATGTGCCTGTTGTCCGGACCCGACGATCGCTGCGGCCTGCCCGGCACGTCCAACTGAATCCCGTGAAGGTCGTCCCAGCCAAGCTCCAGTTGCCTGACGAGCATGCCGAGCCTGTGTTTAAGACTGGTGCCCTCTCTGATCAGATCATCAATGGATGCAGGGGAATGACGCATTAGATTCGTGGTTTCAGTTTTTCGAACGCTGAAGAGCAAATAATTTCAGACGACATAATATCCAGCGCATAAGTACCTAAATATCAATACGCTTGCAATACCGAATCTCCATAACATTTCTTTCCGGAAATCCCCAGTGCCAGAGGTAACACATGAATGCTATATTACACAATATCAATCATAAACGATCAGGCAATGGCGTGGGATATACACGCCCGGGATGTGTCGCTGGCTTGTCATTTGCGGTGAATGACCAATCGCAGTGATGAATTTCTTCGAATTAATAATTAAACCCAAAATGGAAAGACTTGCCATCAGACCTAATCCTGCCATTGATAGGATCACCATAACAAGTCGTAGTGTTGAAAAGGAAAATATACTCTTGACCATCTTTTCAATTTCCGGAGAGGCGGTACTGACGAAAGCCTTCGGGTTCCAGAAACAGGCCGAATTGGACATCAGCCCCCTGCCCGAAGGAATTTACATTGTGAAGCTGGTCGGCGTGAAGGGTGCACAGGTGGGGAAATTCATTAAACAATAGGAGATTCATTAAAATCAACTACTCTAGCGATATCACTGATCAGCACAAAGTTAGATAATTGAATACTCCCCGCTACAAACCAAATAGTGAAATAGTGAGCTGGCGAAATGGTGAAAACTGTTTATAATTGATCTTCCCGGCCGACCCACCTAGAGGGTTCCGCGGGAGCAGTTACTCTTAAAAACGAGGAAATGGCAACCAGTACACAAAATGTCATCCCCCGGGGATACAGCGGGAAATTCGCGAACCAGGTGATTTACCGGAGCTATGGCGGGCCAGGGGAGCTCAAACAGCAACCAATGTCGCCATTGCTGATTATATGAAGAACCTCAGGCTCTATTCTGCCAAATTGATCCCGTTCCTTGCCGGAACGCAGAGAAGTCATGCCCATACCCCGGAAAATCACCGGGTGGCCACCGGTTTCCAGGCTTTCAACTCGCAAAAAACACCCTTGTTGCCCAAGTTTTCCCTCCCATTCCCCTCCCGGGCAGTCCGTTCCTGAGTGCAGGCAGGAACTTCGGAATCACTTCGCAACCAAGTCGCAAGATTCAGAATGTTTAATGGATCCTTATCCGCACCCGACAGCATTGTATGCTATGACAACCATGCGCCCTCCCCGGTGGCCGGAATTACCAAAAAAAACAACACTATTCCTCCTCATAAAACTCATAAATATTATTATGTGGGAGTATCTGTTTACAAATTTTGTATTATATTTGTATGGATTTATTCTAAATAAATATAATTATGAAAAAGACTTTGCCTTTAATTATAACGTCTGTAGTGCTTGTAACCCTGGTCCATGGCCAGGATTTATCCAATGTCAGGATCCCGCTCATCGGGGAGCAGGCGCCGAAATTCACCGCTGAATCTACCATGGGAACCATCACATTCCCCGACGACAACAATACGAAATGGACCATCCTGTTCAGTCACCCGGCCGATTTCACGGCGGTGTGCAGCACTGAAATCCTCGAAGTGGCTGCCTTGCAGGATGAGTTTGAAAAATTGAACACTCGGGTCATGGTCATATCCACCGATGCGGTTTCCAGCCATATCCAGTGGGTCAAATCGCTTGAATCGGTCACCTATAAAGACCGGCCGCCAATGAAAATCAAGTTCCCGATCATCTCCGATAAAAGCCTGGAAGTTTCCAGGAAATACGGGATGATCCACTCCTATTCAAGCACGACAAAGGATGTAAGGGGTGTGTTCATCATCAGTCCCGACGACAAGATCCAGGGGATTTTCTTCTATCCCATGAATGTAGGACGGAACCTCGACGAGGTCGTCCGCACCCTTACTGCCATGCAGACAGCGGAAAAACACACCATCCTGACCCCCGCCAACTGGAAACCCGGACACGACGTGATGATCCCAAGCCCGAAAACAACTGCTGAAGCAGACAAACTGGCGCAGAAGGACAACCCCGAACTCTACAGCATTACCTGGTACATGTGGTTTAAGAAACTGAAGGAATAGTTCACAATTGTGTAAATTCGCTTTTTTTTCGGGAGCATACATGAAAAAGCGAATTTATATCATTACAGGCGCGACCCTCGCAGCAGCACTGACCTGGGGAGTTCTCTATATTAATTTACTCCTCCCCATTATCACCGGTTACCCGGCAAAATATCTTTGTTCTGCTGTTTTCATCTCCAACCGCAATCCTGTTGATGTGGAGGCCCTCGACCTCAATTTTTCCATCGTCCGTTTTGCAACCAACGAAATCAACTACCAGGAAAAAAGCGTTACCAGCCGTTTTCTCTGGGGCAGGTCAAAGGCGATATACCGGGAAGGCTTAGGGAGTACTTTGCTCCGCCATACCGATGAGGCTGAAGTAAGAGAAATAAAATTTCCGGTGGTTCCGAAGCCCGCTTATCATCAGGATTCTGTCGTCTGGCCCCTCGGAAATATCCTTCCTGACACAAACCCCGGAATTGATCAGTCAGCCCTCACCGCAGTCACGGCTGAGTTGATGGAGGGAAAAAAATACCAGGGCAATGCGTTCGCATGTGTGGTGATTTACAAAGGCATCCTGGTCGCCGAAGGATACAGGCCGGAATTCAATGCCAGAACGCGCTTTCTCAGCTGGTCCGTTGCCAAGAGTTTTACCAATGCGCTCGCCGGGATCATGGTGAAGGATGGCATGCTGGATATTTATCAAAAAGCTGAAGTCGGAGCCTGGCAGCATGACAACCGTTGCCGGATCACCATCAATGATCTGATGCAGATGCAAAGCGGTTTGAAATGGAACGAAGATTACGGCAACCGGTCTGATGTGACCATGATGCTATACGACAACCATGATTTTGCTGCCTTTGCCAGTCAACAACAGGCAGCATTTCCGGCCGGCAGCCATTGGTACTACTCCTCCGGCTCAATAAATATCGTAAGCAAACTGATGCGCAATCGGTTTGCTGACGACGGAAAATACTATGCCTATGCCACATCCCGTTTGTTCAACAGGGTTGGCATGCCGGATGCTGTGTTTGAAACTGACCCTTCAGGTGTTCTCGTTGGTTCATCCTATCTCTATGCCACCGCCCGCGACTTTGCCCGGTTTGGCCTGCTTTACCTCCAGAACGGGATATTTTGCGGAGAACGGATCTTGCCGGAAGGGTGGGTAAAATACTCCACAACCCCGGCATCTCATAGCCAGAACCGCTATGGATCCTGCTTTTGGCTTAACAGGAGCAAATACTACCCATCGGCCCCGGCCGACATGTATTCCTGCGATGGCCATGACGGTCAGCGGATCTTCATCATTCCTTCCCGCGAACTTGTGGTGGTTGTGCTGGGTTATTCTCCAAAGGCATCTGACAACATGAATTTTGACCTGCTGTTGAAAGATATAATGGGGAGTCTTAAATAATGAAATAGTGAAATGGTGAAATGGTGAAATGGTGAAACGGCGGTAAGTTTAACTGGTTAACAGGGCTTTGATTGCCTGCAGATTCTGTTCGTTGAGTATGCTTTTACCGGCAGGTGTATAGAGGTATGTGATTTTTTGTGCGTATGTTTCAATGATCCTTCCACGGACGATTTTCAATTGAAAGTTCAGGAGGTGGTTTTCCTCCGTGAATGGTTCCCCGAGCATGCCGATGGATGCAGGGAGCCATCTTTGCGGAAAAATATTTCCGTATTTCTTCCCGACCCGGTATTCCTGAATCTCCTGCTCGATTTTTTGAAGTGCGGCTGTTTGCCCCTCCGCTGATGCCGGGTCTGACTCCTTGCCAGCCAGGTATTGCATCAAAGCCTCCCTATTCGGGACAATAATAGCGATGGTATATGGGTTCTGGTTATTGTACAGCATGCATGGTTCGATGAACACCGACTGCGCTGAAAAAGCCTCCTCCATTCCTTCAGGACTGTATTTCTCGCCGTCGTCGGCGATAAGAAGGCTTTTAAACCGGCCAAGTACATAT
>JBBQUQ010000087.1:0-14181 GCA_038212325.1 Bacteroidales bacterium | reverse complement strand
GCCACCAGAAAGCCAATTCCGGCAAGGAAGGCCTGGATAAAGGCGACACCAAGGATGCCCCGGGCGACATTGCGTATGGTCACTTCAGCGTTTGCAACGGTTTCAATGCCCCGCTCCCCCATCAGCCGTAACACAATCCTCGTGGTTGCATCCCCTGCTTCATCTGAAAAAACCAGGAATACACCCGCAACAAAGATCGACACAATGAACATCAACACAGCCAACCCTGCGTTGGTCGCCGTTGAAAAGAGCCAGGTAGCTCCGGTGAGAAGCTGCGGCTTATACTCCTGGGCAACCCCTGCAAGATTGTCAAAGGCATGCTGCCACTGGTCATACAACCAAGTGCCGATCAGGGGGATCTCCTTGACGGATTCGTAAGGGGGCGGAAGCAGGGAATTCCCTGCCGCAATGGAATCCTTTAAATTAATCACTGCCGACGCAAGCGATTCGCCAAGAAGGAAGATCGGCAGCAGGATGATGATCAACAGCAAAACCGTTATGAGGATGGCTGCGAGTTTCGTGCGGTTACCCAGCAAGGACTTCAACCGTTTGAAAAGCGGAAAAACGGCGACTGTGAGGATGACCGCCCAGAGCGCGATCATCAGGAAAGGCTTGACGATCATGAAGCACCAGAGGATAAGACCCAGCACCAGCCCCACTTTGATCGTGACCTCCAGGCTTTTGCCTATATATCCGGGTTCATTGGGTATTTTTTGCGATTGATCCATTATAATTAAAATTTTCAGCAAATGTAATCGAAAAAATGTATCAGGATGAACTGCCGTGCGATCCGCCACGAAAGAGATCAAAACATTGATCAAGTGATGTTTTTTTCATCGCCGATCAAATATTCGCAATTATGTTTTAAGTTTGATCGTGAAAATCCAACTCTGACCGAGATGAGAAATACAATTGTTTCATTGATTATCGGAAGTATCCTTTTTCCCGTATACCTCAATGCCCAGAACAATCTCCCGGTTTTTGCCGGAAAAGTTCAATCCATCAGCCGCACGGAGAATTCCGCACTGTTGAAGGCCGGGAATGCCGTTGCTGAAATTATTTCATATTCCTCAACCGTCATCCGCATAAGGATTACGAGGGCCGAGCCAAAGAGCGATTTTTCATATGCTGTGGTCCGGCAGCCTGTACTTTTTTCCGGGACCTCATTGATTACGGGGATTCAGCGATTGTTCCGACAGATTCGCTGCAGGTGGTTGTTCACAAAAATCCAATGCGGATTGCTGTGAAAAACATCAAAGGCGAAATGTTGTCTGAGGATCAGCCGGGGTTGCCGGTTTCATGGCTCGGAACAGAAGTGACATGTTACAAGAAGCTATTTCCCGATGAGAAATTTCTGGGACTCGGCGAAAAAACAGGGAACCTGGATAAACGCGGAAACTCTTTCGAGAACTGGAACTCCGATGTTCCTGCGTATGCCATCAACCATGATCCGTTGTACCGGAGCATACCCTTTTTCATCGGGATTCATGGGAGGGTTACCTATGGCATTTTTTTCGATAATTCCTTTCGAACAAAGTTCAACTGCGGGGCGTCGACAGATGAACAGTTCAGCAGTTTCTCAGCCGCGGATGGGGAGATGAACTATTATTTTTTCGGTGCATCCACGGTTGCCGGAATCATCCGTGACTATACCTGGCTCACAGGCCGCATGCCCATGCCACCATATTGGAGCCTTGGATACCAGCAGTGCCGCTGGAGTTACTTGGCATGGGCTTCCACGTGGCAACCATCGTTGATCCGGGGATCAAGGTTGAAAAAGGCTATTTCGCCTACGACGAAGGGCTGGCGAACAATTATTTTGCAACCTACCCTGATGGGAGCAACTACATCGGAAGCGTTTGGCCCGGGCGATGCCATTTCCTCGATTTCACGAAAGAAGCGGTCAGGAAATGGTGGGGTGCCTGATTCAACAAGCTCACCGAGCCGGGGGTGGAAGGCTTCTGGAACGATATGAACGAACCCAGCGCCTGGGGACAGAGCATCCGTCCTTCATGGGTTTGATGAGATTCTGACCGTCAGGATCAATGATGAGGAAAAATCACTGAAACTAAAATCAACAACAGAAAAAACAGTAGAATTTACGTTGATCAGGAATGAGATGGTGATCCGGTACTAGTGAAGATTAATTTACCACAATAGTCACATTAGGACTCAATAGAATGCACATTAGTAGCCTTTTGGAAGGTGGGCCTCTGGCCCTAATTCCCTGTGAACCTCAATAGCAGACCCGATAATACACCTGTCAATTCATTTAACATTTTCTGTATTTTCATAATAAGCGTGATAATGGACTATTGTGATTCCTACTGTGCTCTGATGTGCCTATTGTGTTTATAAAAATCACACTGAACAAGAATATTTATTTTCCTGGTTAATCACTAATTCTCCAAAAAGTCATACGTTTGTTGATAACTTTATCACTGAATTACCAGCCAAACAAGTCAGGTATAATCAACCTTTATGAAAAAAATATTCATCCTTGGTCTTGTAGCATCATTCCTTTTGATGGGTTGCAACAACAACCATTTCATCACCGACCCGGCTTACCGCAGCAAGGTGGAAGCGCAGTTTGAGAAACAGAAAAAACTTGCTAAAAACCGCTCTCAACAACTCTTCAGTGTATTCGGTCAGGATCTGACCCGGGGTGAAACAGAAGCATTGAAATTTCTCTATGCATACAGTTCTCTGAGCGACCTGGCAGATTATACCGGTGATTTTTACCTGCTAAATGTAAGGGCTTCTTTTGCTGCCAGGGATACTTTCGTCTGGGGAAAAACCGTTCCTGAAAACCTGTTCCGCCATTTTGTGCTCCCCGTCCGTGTGAACAACGAAAATCTCGATTCTTCCCGCTGGGTCTTTTTTAACGATTTGAAAGACCGGGTTAAACCGCTTCCGATGAAGGAAGCTGTGCTCGAGGTCAATCATTGGTGCCACGAAAGGGTTACCTACCGCGGATCTGACGGAAGAACCTCCTCTCCCCTCGCCTCGGTGAAGACCGCCTGGGGCCGTTGTGGCGAGGAATCGACCTTTACAGTTGCCGCGTTGCGCTCGGTCGGCATACCGGCCCGCCAATGCTATACTCCCCGGTGGGCGCACAGCGACGACAATCACGCCTGGGTTGAGGTTTGGGTGCACGGTAAATGGCACTTCATCGGAGCCTGTGAGCCTGACGCTGATCTTGACCTTGCCTGGTTTGCAAAACCTGCAAAACGGGCCATGCTGGTCAATACGACTGTTTTTGGAGATTATGAGGGACCGGAGGATGTGCTGCAGAAAGATCCGCTGTTTACCAAAATAAATGTCCTCGAAAACTATGCGCCAACAAAAAAGGTATTTGCCAGGGTAACGGGTTCCGACAATGTGGCCCTCGACAGTGCAACCGTTGAATTCCAACTGTATAACTATGCCGAATTTTATCCGCTTTTCAAAACCGTGACAGGAAAGGATGGCATGTGCTCTTTTAAAACCGGTTATGGTGACCTGCTGGTATGGGCGGCAAAGGGTGGCAAATACGGGTTTCAGAAACTTGACGTGCGGAAAACAGATACCATCAGCATAAAACTGGACAATAAACCCGGTCAAGCCTATGGCGTTGAGTTGGACATGGTTCCTCCGGCTGAGCATGACATTACAGTTGCAGTAAGCGACTCGGCAAAAAAAAGGAACAGCATCCGCCTTGCCTTTGAAGACGGTCTCAGGGGAAGCTATGAAGCAACATTCATCGATTCGGTTAAAAGCTTCCGGTTTGCCAGGCTCGTGAACCTCAATCCTGACACCCTATGGCTCTTCTTTCAGAAAAGTTGCGGAAACTGGCGGGAGCTGACCTCTTTCATCACACAGGCGCCTCTGGATAAACGGCCATTGATCTTTCCCCTGTTTGACAATATTTCTGAAAAGGACCTCCGTGATATTGATACAGCCGTGCTCTCAGACAACCTTATGAATTCCCTCAGGTACCCTCCTTTAGTGGCTGAAAGGAGCGATTTCAATAAGTTTATATTGTCTCCCCGCGTGGATAATGAATTTTTAAAGCCCGGTAAACGATTCTTCCAGGTTGCATTTGACTCCGTGTTTATCAGCAAATCAAGGAAAAATCCCTTGCACATAGCTGAATGGATCCGAACCAGTATTATCCTGAATAACACCGCAAATTATAGCCGGGCACCCATTACACCGATCGGGGTGTATGAATTGAAAGTGGCCGACGGCCATTCCATCGATATATGCTTCGTAGCAATTTGCCGCAGTTTTGGAATTCCTGCGAGGCTCGATCCGGCTACAAAAATCCCTCAATACCTGTTAAATGGCCAATGGCATGAAGTATTCATTTTTGAAACGAAACAAAACGCCGGCGCCAAAGGCTCGGTTGTGCTGGTAAATCCTCCTGGCAATGAAAAGAAACCTGAATATACCACTCATTACACCCTGGAGGAGGTTAAAGATGGGTTCTTCAGAACGCTTGATTATGAGGGAAGCCCGCTTGTTCAAAGCTACCCGTGTAAACTGGACATCCCTGCAGGGCCATGCCTGATGGTTACCGGAAACCGCCTCACCAATGGCACCGTGCTGGCCAGGCTTAGCGTTTTTGAGGTGAATGCGGGTGCGACTGTAACACAACCCCTCGACTTGCGAAAGAATAAACTGCCCCTGCCTGAATATGGCCGTGTCAATACTGCATTATTCAGCAACAAGATCAGGAAAGGGATGATCATCGCCTGGATAGACCCCGACAAGGAACCTACAAAGCACTTATTGGCGGATATAAAAGTCAGGAAAGCTGATTTCGGGAGATGGGAAGGTGACTTTTCATTGGTCTTCCCATCAGAGCAGCAAATGAATTTGTTTGTAAAATCTGAAGGGACCTCCCTGCCTGTAAATATGAGGTATTCATATCAGTCTGGCTTCCCTTTGAAGCCGGCGGAACTTAAAATAAATACAGGCACTTTAAAAAACCTTCCCATCGTGGTTTACATCAATAAGGAAGGGGTCATTAATTACCTTTCCGAAGGGTACAGGATCGGCACAGGGGATGAACTGTACGACCTTATGCGATGATTGCACAACCGGATACGGGAAAAGCAGGTGACACTTTCGTGACGCGTGACGCGTGACAGGTAAGCAGATACTTATTGTTGCAGGATTATTTTCTTTACCGTTACCGCCTTCCCTGCCGAGACCCTGACATAGTAAAGTCCTGCAGGCCGCCCAGCGAGTGAGAATTCATGAGTGCCTTTGCCGGTTAACAATCTGTTGAATATTTTCTCTCCCAATGATCCGAAAATTTCGACGTGCGCAGTTTGATCACCATCAGCATCGGTTATTTCAAGGATGAAACTTCCGCTGGTCGGGTTTGGGTAAACCCTGTTGAAATCCCCTGTTGCAGCAACCGACAACTTGTCGTTGCCTGAAATGGCTGTAACCATTGATGCAGGCTGAAATGCGCAATATGATGCAGTGGTGGTGACCAACCCGTGCAGGTAACTCCCCGGGTTTGCTAATGTCGTTGGCTTAAACAGAATGTTGTCGCCGGCGATCAGGGTCACACTGCTCCCGCTCAGCAATATCACATTGCTTCCTGCACCTGCGACGGTGATGGTATGGATTGCATCATAGCATCTCACATCCTCAATGGTCTGGTTCTGTAGCGCATAGTTTTCCGGGACTTCAATTACTGTCATATTGACTGTATTGGAAATGGCCGGATTCCCTAAGGCACATGGTGCATTGGAAGTAAGTTGGCAGGTAACCTCGTCACCGTTTTCTGGGGTAAAAATAAATTCGGGATCATTGGTTCCTGCATTCATCCCGTTGAGTTTCCATTGAAAGACCGGAGATGTTCCCGCATTGGCTGATGTTGCGGTTAACATAACAGAAGTACCACTGCAAACAGGCATGACCGGAATTGATGAAATACTGAGACTAACCAACGAACCGATTACCGGAGAAATGGTATTGTCAACATAGGTCACAAGGCTGAACTGGGTCCCGGAATTATTCCATATTCCGCATACAGGTGCTGCATCAGGCGATTTTCTGAGGTGTAGCTGGGTTGGTCCGTTTCCGGTGATTATAAATACGAGATCAACCACTTTTGCATTGGTTAGGCCCAATCCCACTGAACCGCCAACACTGAGTTGCAAAGACAAGGTTGTTGCATTATAAGCCGGGTTGTAGGTCGCTGACATCGAAGGATGCACAGAAGTATATAATGTGCCTGCCTGGGTAAGGTTGGCGTGATCATAGGTCACATAAAAAGTCATGTTTTTAAGATCAGCACCTGTTACATGGATCGGTACATGTACGGTATCCCCGATGCAGGCAGAACGGTTTGGCTGGAGGGTAACCGTTGCCTGTGCATTTGTTCCTGCCGCAACAGTAATGGTGGCGGTACTTTTGTGAACCGGGGTGCCATTCGGGCTGGCTGCAGTAAATGTAACTGTATAGGTTCCGGCCGGAACATTTCCCCATAGCATGACACGAACCGGCTTTGACCCGGGAAACGAAGTCAGGGAATTCCCCGAAGGATATTTCACAGTCAGGGTCCCGGTGGCGGGTACAGGTGATATGGCTGTGGTGAAAAGGACCGTATCGGTATATAATTTAACAGCAGGGACTGAAACCTGGAACGTGGCGCTGTCGTTGTACGTATAGAGGGTATGGATCGAATGGTCGATTGACAATGCAAAATCAGGAAAATAGGCTGTCATGCTCTGGAAAGTGCCCTGACGGAAATCGGTCCAGCCGATTATCGAGACTTTCTTATTTGAAACAACACCGCTGTAGTCCCCCTGGTAACGTGGCGTGCCGCCGCCACCACAGGTTGAGCAGTTTATTTTCATCTTGGCATTGGAAATACGCTGGTTTGTCACAAAACTTGTTCCCCCATTCACGGAGTAACTGGCATAGATATAAGCGCTGTCGCTGGTGGGTGTATCACGGGTATCCATCCACATCACATACAGCCTGCCCGTCTCCTTGTCACACCATACCGACGGGTGCCATTGATGGTTGTTTTGCGAATTCAGGTCGTCATTCACTTTGACGGAGCTGCTCCATGTGGCGCCCCCGTCTGAGGATGTCCTGCAGAATATATCCGGTTTGTTGCCATTGCCTGAAGGCGAGTTGGAGGCATATACACAATAAAGTTTACCCCGATGAAGTCCGTAGCTGTTGTCGGCGGCAATCATCGGGTATGGCCGGGTCCGCATGTTTTCTACTGAATTCCGGCTGTTCACGTTTGTTCCGACGTAATTGGCCCACTGTTGCGACGACCGCTGCACGAACGTGGCGCCGCCGTCGTTCGATCTGTAAAATGTGTAGGTAGCGGCAAAGGAACTGCCGCTGTTTGTTACCACGTATACTGCTCCTCCCTGTACATTGCCCTGCGGGCCTACGCATACCATCATGCCGGGCAAGGTTTGCGTTGATGGAGCAAAAGTAGATGTGTAAGTTGCACCATGGTTGGTGCTGCGGGCAAAGTTACCCGCACTGGAATTGGTCATGGTCGTGTAAACATAATTGGCATATGGCCCGGATGTCTGGTCACAGGCAATCCAGTTTTTATCAACACCGGCGATGGCGGTAACCGCAGTTCCCCAGGTAGCACCGTTGGTTGTGGAACTGATCACTTTGCAACCAAGAATGTCAGGCGATCCGTACATGTTTTCATAAAACAGGTTGCCAAGGCTGTCGTAGGCAACCACAGGGTCGCCCCGCATCGTAGCTCCGAATCCGGGGTTGTTAATGGCCCAGTCCAGCCCGTTCTCAGTATGATGGGACGCATTTGTATTGTATGCTGTGAAAAACCATGCCGGCTGAACCGGGTTCATCGCAATGTTGTTCTCGGAAAAATCGACTCCAAGACTGAAATTATCCCAGTTGCCGATGGTGATGATGGACGACAGCGGGGCATCTGTTGGTGCAGAAGCCGTCTCGAGGAGGTACTGCGGAATCTGGTCGAGGTTCGGATCATCAAGCCTTACCTGGCCGAATAACAAGTTTGCAGACATAACCATGGCTGCCACGAAAACAGTTGGAAACAACTTCATCTGAATGGGGCTTAAAGATCAAAGCAGGTGATAAAGTTACAAACTTTTGATTCCCCTGCAATGGATAGAAGACACAGGAAAATTGTGATTAATCAAAATTATTTTGTGTAAACGATCCTGACCACGTTGATCATCAAATTGTCAACTGTTTTAAAGGCAAGCATCGCTGTGTATATCCCAGGCCGGAGATTTTCTGAAGTCACTTCTATTGACTTTGCTCCCGCCTCTTCTACTGCGACTTCGATGGTTTTGACTGTTTCGCCGAACATATCGCGGATCCCGAGCACGAGTTTGCCCTTTTCTGGAAGCGTGCAGGTTATTACAGTCAGGTTGGTAAACGGATTCGGACTTGCGGTCATGGTTAACTTCCCGGGAACGGAAGCCTTTGCTGTCAATTCAGCAGGGGTGGCCCCTGGTAACGCGGGTAACTGGATAACTGTGTATTCAGAATCGTTGTTGCCCGAATAAGCAGCATTAACGATCGGTGTAGTTTGTGCGCAGGTCAATCCGATTGAAACAAGAAACAACAGGGAAACAATTAAGGTGTTTTTTTTCATGGGGCTAAGGCATTTAGTGAAGTTGGCCAATACGTTACCAATCTTATGTTGTGACAAAGATAGTACAGTCGACATGCCTTTGCAATGGCCTTAAACCGTTAAAATAAACTGTGGTTTACCGTAGATAAATGGGGCCCTTGAAACTTTCATCCCCAGCTAATTCAAATATTCAGACAAGTGATTGCCATATTTTTCGTACGCCCGGCTAGCGGGCGTTTTAGCCAGGTTTTGGGTGTGATCCTGAATCATAATGTGCCCGGGTTCTGGCACTGTCCGGTTCTGGACAAAAACCATAAATCTATTTGTATCAACAGATTAACAAAAAAAGTGTCCGAAACCGCACACTTTTTAACACTAACTCTAAACTCAATATTAGTTCAAGTCTCTGCAAATCAATAATATAACCAAATTGGCATGACATTTGCTTTATATGGGCAAATATTGTCATTTCCACTGGAGGAAAATATTAATATTGTACAGACCAATGATCCATACAAACCGAAATAACAACCTCTTTTACATGTCCGCTTCTTTTGAAAGCAGCAGGTTATAAGAACGAGGTAAAATTAGTTGAAACAAAGCCCTTGCGCAATGGTGGGTATCCATTTAAAAAAATACCGGGAAACCACAATGAAAAACAAAATCAAATATATCATAACAAACAATATCAATGTTTTACATAAATATTCCGGCATGCAGAGTTTCCAGCGCCAGTCGGATAGTTTAAGCAGTTTTATCAAGTAACACAACTATAAACCTCACGCCCATGAAAAAATTATTTCTCACCGGAGTTTGTTTAATCTCCTTCCTTGCATGTTCAATTGCCCAGGTCGGGATCAGCAATGATGGCAGCCAGCCAGACCCTTCGGCAATGCTTGACATTAAATCGACCCAACAAGGGATGTTGCCTCCCAGAATGACAACTGAACAGCGCAATACCATTGATTCACCCGTTGAAGGACTGCTGATTTTCAACATTACCACCGGATGCATCGACTACTACCTTGGAGGATCATGGAAATCGCTGGGCGGTGCATCAGAACCCATGTTTCAATGCGGCATGAAAATGACCGACAACAGGGATGGCAAATTGTATAATACTGTTAAAATCGGTACCCAGTGCTGGATGGCCGAAAATCTCAACATCGGCTCAAGAATAAATGGGCCTGTTGAACCTTCTAACAACCAGCTTGTTGAGAAGTATTGCTACAATGACCTGGAATTGAGCTGCAGTGTTTTTGGCGGCATATACAAATGGGGAGAATTGGTTCAGTATTTAAACGGGGCTTCCAACAACGGATCATGGAACCCTGCTCCTTCGGGAAATGTGAAAGGCATCTGCCCCAGCGGATGGCATTTGCCCTCCATGGACGAGTGGAATGATGTGATTAACTATGCCGGTGGGTCAATTATTGCTGGTGGACTTATGAAAGAAAAAGGGGTTGCACACTGGGCATTCCCGAATGCAGGCAGCACCAACAGCACCGGTTTTTCGGCATTGCCCGGCGGCATGCTCTACAACGGAACCTTTTACGAGGCCAATAATAAAGCGTATTTCTGGTCCTCTACTGAAACCTGCACCACAGGTTCATGGAGTTTTTACATGAGCAGTGAATATGAGTTTGCAGCACCAGCAAACACACAAAAGGATTACGGATATTCAGTTCGTTGCGTACAGGACTGATTCCTTGATTTGTCATTGACTTACTCATAAATTGTTACTAGGAGGCCTGGTCCCATTATTTTATGAACGGTAATGCAAGAATCCAAAATTTCTCCTGATAACTCGTAAAATGTTTTGTGTCCATTTTTGCTTTTTTTACTTAATCGGCTAAAAGCAAAAAGGTAACACGCTTCGATGGAAACTTTGCTCCTCTGCGACTGTGCGCCTCTGCGGTGTCATTTAATTTTTTGAACGCCCCAGAGGAATTTTCATGAAAATACGGAGATGAATCCACACTGGTATAAAAGTGCCTAATCAAATTTTTTTTTATATTTGAACAAAAAAATAAGGATCCGAAATATGAGATCAACACCATCATTTTTCAAACTTACGGGATTTGTATTCCTGGCTTTGCTGTGCTTTCCGTTCCGGGTGATGACCCAGGACACATTTTCGATTGTTGCCGTTGATACCCTGACAGGTGAAGTTGGCAGCGCCGGAGCGTCGTGCGTTACCTCGAGCGGAACCTATCCGCATGGGGCAGCCATCCTCAGCGATGTAATCCCTGGTATCGGCGCCATTCACACTCAGGCAGCATGGAACAGCACCAATCAGCAGAACGCCCATGCGCATTTGATGGCCGGCGAATCTCCCCAGCAGGTAATCGACTGGCTTGTGGCCCATGATGCACAGGGAAACCCGACGACCCGGCAATATGGCATTGTCGATTTCCGAAGCAATCAGGCTCATGCGGCATCATATACCGGCACAAATTGTATGGATTATAAAAATGACAGTGCCCATATTTTCTATTCCATCCAGGGGAATATACTCCTTGGGCAAGGGATACTCGACTCGATGCAGGTCCGTTTCCTCAATACACAGGGTACGCTGGCCGACCGGCTCATGGCTGCTCTTCAGGGTGCGAAGGTGATTGGCGCTGACACACGCTGCGCTCCCAGGAACAGTTCCTCCCTGTCAGCATTCCTTCGTGTGGCGAAGCCTTCTAACCTGCCCGACAGCCTCTGGATTGACCTCTGGATGGCATACCCGCAGGGATTTTCCGGAGTTGTTCCGGTCGACCCGATCGATTCCCTGCAGACACTTTATAACCAATGGAAGACAATAACCTCCATCTACGAGCCAGGCATCCTGCCGGCAAACCGGGTGAAAATTTTGAGAGGATCCGATGGGCAAGCAATTCTGGACTTCTCTGGCTATTCAGACTGGCCGAACCTGCACCTGCAGGTCTTCGACATTTATGGCCGGCTTGCTTTCAGCCATGCAGTCAGCGCCGTACAAATCTATCCCAACACAGAGATTCACGAACAACCGTCAATCCTGATCTATCTTGTGACCTGCCCGGGAAACATCACTGTTGCGAGAGGCAAATTCATTCGCTGATGAACCATTGTTTATCAGGTATATTGCATTCAAATTCGGACTACTGAACCCGGTATTTTCAGCGCCATTGCCGAAACGGTAGGTGGCAGAATTCGGCCCTCCGTATGCCGGGGCAATATTCCCGTTCACCTCCATGTTCTGGGTTGGGGATAAAACCCCAATCCCAATATTCCCGTTAGTATAGGAAATACTGGTGCCATTTGTATCCCATTGGCTGCTGATCAGCAGCCAGTTAGGAGTGGCAGGAGTGCCTTTATTAGTGTAATAATTGCTGTTGTCAATGCAAAAGATCAGTAAACCCTTAGCCGGACTGGCTATGGCGTTTCTTTCCGCGATCGTCATCCTGGGCACCAGCAGCCCTTTGTTCGTTGACTTCACATCCAGCATCGAAGAAGGATCCGGGGAGCTGTTGTCATTGTTGATCCCCACCTGGGCAAAAAGGCTCATTCCCGAAATCAGGAAGAGTAAAAAGAAAATTGTAGATTTTTTCATGGGAATGGATTAATGAGTCCAGTATAAAAAGGATGAAATTTATTTCCAAATGAATTGCCTCCAGCTTTAGCTGGAGGTTTGAGGAATTCATTAAATAATTGGCTTTAGCCAAACAACTTAACCACTCTGGACTTAACCACTCTGGATTAAAAATCCAGAGTTTTGATCAAAAGGTAAAAAATGAAATTTTTTGACATCATTCCATTATCCAATTTCCGACTTGAGTATTCGGCTTATCCTTATGATGTTCCAAATACTCCTGTACCATTTCATCCGTTATATTCCCAGTACTCCATGCCCCGAACCCTATTGCCCAGAAATGCCTCCCCCAATATTTTTTTCCCAATTCCGGGAATTCTTTCTGTAGCATTATGGATGTTCTCCCTTTTAATCGCTTCACTAAGTGTCTGTTAATAAATAACCTTGACATTTAAAATTATTTGTATTATATTTGTGGGCATGAAAATGTCCATAGACAAAAAAATCGAAAAGGTGTTGCCATTTCTTAATGAGAAACAGCAACGCATTTATTTAGCTTCAGAAGCTGAATATTTAGGCTTTGGCGGTGTAACTGCTATTTCGGAAGCCAGCGGAATCTCTCGACCAACCATTATTTTGGGTAAAAAGGAAATTAATGAAAAAGTTGTTGAATTATCTCAAGATCGAATTAGAAAAAAAGGAGGAGGTCGAAAAAAAATATTTGAAAAACAACCAAGGTTATTAAAAGAGCTTGATAAATTGTTATACCCGGCTACCAGGGGAGATCCAATGTCACCCTTGAGATGGACTTGTAAAAGCACTCGTCAATTATCTGAAGCATTAAAAAAGAAATCAATTATTGTTAGCCATGTATCTATCGCCGAGATGCTCAAGGGAATGGGTTACAGCCTTCAGGCCAATGCGAAAGTAATTGAAGGTGGTGATCATCCGGATCGGGATAAACAGTTTAGGTACATCAATAAATTATCAAAAAAATGTCTTTCAAACAAACTGCCAGTAATATCTGTCGACACGAAGAAAAAAGAATTGGTTGGCAACTACAAAAATGCAGGAACTGATTGGGAGAAAACCGGGCAACCAATAAATGTAAATGTTTATGACTTTCCGGATAAAACTGTTGGCAAGGCAGTACCCTACGGCATTTATGACATAGGGAAAAACGAAGGGTTTGTAAATGTTGGAAAAAGTTATGATACATCTTCATTCGCAGTTTCAAGCATCCGTAGATGGTGGATCGAAATGGGGATGCCGGAATACAAAACATCGAATCAATTATTAATTACGGCAGATGGTGGTGGCAGTAGTGGCTACAGAAGAAAATTATGGAAAACAGAAATTCAAAAATTCAGTAATGAATTTAATTTGGAAATAACCATATGCCATCTTCCTCCCGGAACAAGTAAATGGAATAAAATAGAACACAGGCTTTTTTCTTTTATCACAATGAATTGGAAAGGTAAGCCATTAACGAGTTTTGAGACCATCGTAAACCTAATAGGATCAACCACTACAACGAAAGGCCTAAAGGTAAAATCTGTGCTTGATGAAAATGAATACGAAAAAGGAATTATTGTTGAAGATAATGAATTAAAATCAGTAAATATTTTATCACATAAATTTCATGGTGAATGGAATTATACCATAAAACCAATTAGTTCCTAATTGTAAATATTATTTATTAACAGGCCCTAAGTCACTTATACTTAGCGATGGTGGATATTCGATATGCATGTGTACATGATCTTTACTCACAACTCCCTTTAGAATCTTCACATTCTCACTATTACAGATTTGTACCAGCAAATCCCGACATCGTACTTGAACATCTCCTTTTAACCCATTTTGCAGCTAAATTGTATCCGCCCCACCAACCCCATTATCGATTCTTACGCAGAGAGCCAACTTCACTTGCGGGAACATTATTCCCTGATCCTGTTCAGGAACAGATGAGCATGAGGACATGAGGCGGATAAAAAGAATGGAACTTTCCTGAAAG
>JBBQUQ010000086.1:0-14268 GCA_038212325.1 Bacteroidales bacterium | reverse complement strand
CATACAACGAACCCCGATTGGACACCGGCTACTTTCCCGATCCACAACAACTATTATGTACTCGCAGGAGCGCATGTAGCCATAGCGAACAGTTGCAGCGACTGCCACCAGGGAAATTACAATTCAACGCCCAACACCTGCGTGGGTTGCCACCAGTCCGACTACAACCAAACAACAAATCCGCCGCACGCTGCATCGCAGTTCCCAACCACCTGCCTGGATTGCCATACACAAACAGCATGGTCGCCGGCAAACTGGAATCACGACAGCCAATATTTCCCCATCTATTCGGGAAAACACAAAAATCAGTGGAATTCATGTTCCGACTGCCATACCAATCCGGCGAATTATGCCGTGTTCACCTGCACCACCGCCTGCCACCCGCAATCGTCGATGAACAATAAGCACCAGGGCGTAAGCGGTTACGCTTACAACAGCACCGCATGCTACAATTGCCATCCGCAGGGAAATAGCGGAAAAATGATGAACAGAATCGAAAAACAAGAGTAAATATAATTATATGAGGTATTTACTTGCCATAATCCTGTTATTTCCTTCCGTTGCGGTTTTGCAGGGGCAGAACGTGAACGGTCTTAAAGACGGAAAAGTGTCGTATGTGACAACCCAAAGTGTATATGTTAAATTTCAAGCCACGACCGACATCGTCAAAGGAGACACGCTTTTCAGGAACAGGGATGGGGTCGTGGTTCCGGTTGCCACGGTCATGGAAATTTCCTCCATATCCTGTGTTTGCACCCTCCTGGAAGGACAAAAATTATCGGTGGGCGACCAGGTTGTTTCCAGGCAAAAATCGGCCCAAACTGTGCAAACCGACGGGAGCATCACGGCCCCGGCACCACCTCCTGTTGCAGCAGGTCAGGATTCAATTATTAAAGCCAGGCAGCAACCCTTGAAACGGGTTCAGACGATTACCGGGAATGTCTCGGTTGCCTCCTACCTGAACTTTTCGAATGTCTCTGCAAACAACGACAGGATGAAGTATACCTTCGCGATGACGATCCAGAACATCGGCAATTCTAAATTATCAGCAGAGACTTACATGGTTTTCGCACACAAGCTGGGAGATTGGACCGCGCTGCAAAATGACATTTTCAATGGTTTAAAGATATACAGCTTCGCCTTGAATTACGACTTTAACCAGCACAACAGAATCTGGCTTGGCAGGAAAATAAATCCAAGGATCGCCAATGCCGGAGCTATTGACGGATTGCAGTACGAATTGAAAGCAGGTTCGTTTACCATGGGCCTCATTGCCGGGAGCAGACCCGATTACATGAATTACAGCTTCAATCCGAACCTCTTTCAGTATGGTGGATACATTGGGCATGATCTTGCAGGAAAAAACGGCAGCATCCAAACAACGGTCGCATTTATAGAGCAATTGAACAACGGATTCACCGACCGGAGGTTTGCCTACCTGCAACATACAAACTCCCTTGCACGCAATCTGTATTTTTTCGGCTCGGTAGAAGTTGACCTGTATAAAAAAACCATGAATACGATCGATACAGCCGTCAGCAAGGACACAACCTATACTTCAGGCAGTTCTCCTACACTTTCCAACCTCTATTTATCGCTAAGATACAGACCTGTCAGGCAATTATCCCTGTCAGTCTCCTACAGTGCCCGGCAGAACATCATTTATTACGAAACATATAAGTCGCTGGTTGACAGACTATTGGAAGCTGCAACGGTGCAAGGCTTCATCTTCCAGATCAACTACCAGCCCGTCAAACTGTTATCGATTGGCGTCAATGCCGGGTACCGTAACAGCAACAACGACCCGCGTTCGACAAAAAACCTTTACGGCTTTATCACTTACAGCAATGTCCCCGGCATCAATGCTTCTGCTACGATTTCTGCTACCATCCTGGAAACAAGCTATATGTCGGGACGAATTTACAGCCTGGGGCTTACACGCGACCTGGTTCCCGGGAAACTTTCTGCAGGCGTGGGCTACCGGTATGTCAGCTATAAATTTTACAGCGGGGAGTCGAACCTGGTTCAAAACATGGGTGAAGCCAATTTTACCTGGCGAATTTTAAAGAAACTGTCATGCGGCCTCTATTACGAAGGCACTTTTGATTCAAATTCTGCCTTCAACCGCCTTTATATCAATGTCACTCAAAGGTTTTAACGTCCGACCGGTTAATTTATTTGATATCTTTGTACCCTGAAAATTTATATATCCACTTAAACAGACTGCTGAAATGAACAGGAACAAAATAATCTTTATTATCGTTTTAATCCTCCTTGGCGTATTTTTTATTGTCACAATTTTTTACAGAAGTTCAGAAAAAAACAAAGCAGTATTGCCACCGGGCACGCATGGTGTCGTCATTACCGAAGTTAAGCAAACAAGTAATTACACCTATCTCGAGGTGAAAGAAAATGATCAGAAATTCTGGATTGCCATTGTCAGTTCCGACGTGAAACCAGGCGATTCGCTATACTACAGCAAGGCCATGGAGATGACCAATTTTAAAAGCAAAGAGCTGGGCCGCACATTTGCCTCGATCTTCTTTGTTGAGGATGCCACGAATAAACTCATACCCGCATCAACACAGCCGCAGCAGCCAATGACCAGTCAGAAAGTGGCAATTAAGCGGTGGTCGGAGGTTTCAGTGGTAACCCCGGCAGGAGGGATCACCATTTCTGATCTTTATTCCAATCCGGGCAATTATGCCGGAAAAACAGTAACAATCAGGGGGGTAGTGGTTAGATTCAACAGCCAGATCATGAATAAGAACTGGGTCCATATCCAGGACGGCACCGATTTTTCGGAAAAATTCGACCTGACCGTCACCACGTTGGACAGCCTTGTTGTTGGTAAGCAGGCGACCTTCAAAGGGACCATTTCACTTGGCAAAGATTTCGGCTCAGGATATTACTATGATGTGATGATGGAAGACGCTAAAGCTTCTGATATCAAGTAGCATCCCTGGTGTCCAACTACCTGATTTTCCTGCATAAAAAGTTGCCCGATCCCGCACAATAAATTAGGGGGTAAGATTTATTTGGTAATATCAAAAGAAATTCATAATTTCGCAGCCCGTTAAAAAGGCCTTAAAAGTTAATCAGAAACAACACGTACAGCAATGAATTTAGCACCGGAAGTAAAAAAGAAAGCATTTAAAGAACATGGCAAATCGGAATTTGACAGCGGCTCCACGGAGGCACAGGTAGCCTTGTTCACCATGAAAATCCAACATCTTACCGAGCACCTGAAGATCAACAAGAAAGACATGGTGACTGAACGTTCGCTGGTAATCATGGTAGGAAAACGCAGGAAGTTACTTGATTACCTGAAAAGCAAAAACATTCAGCGCTATCGTGACATCATTAAAAAACTCGGTATTCGTAAATAATTTAACAATTTTCTTTATAAATCAAGAAAGAGGCAATGTGATAATTGCCTCTTTTAATATCTGAAAGAGACAAACATGAATGGAATAACAAAAACTTTTAAACTGGCCGATGGCCGGGAAATTTCAATCGAAACCGGTAAACTCGCCAAGCAGGCCGACGGGTCTGTAGTTGTCAGGATGGGCGATACCATGATCCTTGCTACCGTAGTTGCCATGCAGGAGGCAAAAGAAAATGTCGATTTCATGCCGTTATCGGTTGAATATCGTGAGAAATATGCAGCAGCCGGCCGTTTTCCGGGGGGCTTTTTCAAGCGTGAAGCGCGGCCTTCCGACTATGAAATCCTTATCTCAAGGTTGATTGACAGGGCGCTCCGCCCGCTTTTTCCTGATGATTATCACGCAGAGGTACAGGTGATCGTTACCCTGATTTCGGCCGATACGAATGTTCTGCCGGATGCATTGGCCTGCCTGGCCGCATCTGCCGCGCTTGCAGTAAGCGATATTCCTTTCAACGGCCCCATATCAGAGGTCAGGGTTGCCCGGATCAACGGGCAGTTCGTGATCAACCCGAACATTGATACGATGGCAGAAGCCGATATCGACATCATTGTGGCCGCCTCCATCGACAACATCATGATGGTGGAAGGGGAGATGAAAGAGGTTTCAGAAGATGACATGATCGAAGCAATCAGGGTAGCGCATGAGGCCATCAAAGTCCAGTGCATTGCACAGACCGAACTCGCCGGCATGATTGCAAAATCAAAGGTCAAGCGCGAATATTGCCACGAATCAAACAACCCTGAATTCAGGGTAAAGGTTAAAGCGGGAACCTACCAGAAGGTTTATGAGATGGCCACCAGCGGAAATGCCAACAAGCATGAGCGCAAAAAGATCATCGATTCGATCAAGGCTGAATTTGTTGCCACTTTGTCTGACGAAGAAAAAGATTTAAACAAGAACCTTATCGGCCGTTATTACCACGAAGTTGAAAAGGAGGCTATCCGCAATGCCACCATGGATAACCGCAAGAGGCTGGATGGCCGTAATCTCGATGAGATCCGCCCGATCTGGACCGAGATCGACTACCTTCCTGCCGCACACGGTTCAGCCATTTTCACCCGCGGCGAAACGCAATCGCTCACCACAGTCACCCTGGGCACCAAACTTGACCAGCAGTCTATTGATGGCGCCATCATTGAGGGGAAAGTGAATTTTCTCCTGCATTATAACTTTCCCTCCTTTGCCACCGGTGAGGTAAAACCGATCCGCAGTACAGGCCGCCGTGAAATCGGCCACGGGAACCTGGCTCTCCGCGCGTTGAAAAACGTGATTCCGCAAGGAGCCGACAATTTATACACCATTCGCATTGTTTCCGACATCCTCGAATCCAACGGAAGCTCTTCCATGGCAACTGTATGCGCAGGCACCATGGCGCTGATGGACGCCGGGATAAAAATCACCAAGCCCGTTTCCGGAATTGCGATGGGCCTGATCACCGACAACAAACGTTATGTTGTTCTGTCAGATATCCTTGGTGATGAAGATCACCTTGGCGACATGGACTTCAAAGTTTGCGGTACCCGCGATGGGATTACCGCATGCCAGATGGACATCAAAGTTGATGGCCTTTCATTTGACATTCTCCGCGAGGCATTGGCCCAGGCCCGCAAGGGGCGCATGCACATCCTCGGCGAAATGGAGAAGACCATTGCTGAACCACGGCCGGATTTCAAACCATTCGTACCTCGTATCTTCCAGATGAAGGTTCCCAAAGAATTCATCGGTGCGATCATTGGCCCCGGCGGCAAAGTCATCCAGGAGATGCAGCGCGAAACCGGCACCACCATCGTCATTGAAGAGGTTGGCGAATTCGGCATCGTCGACATTGTAGCCGACAACCTCGAAGCCCGCGACAAGGTGATCGAAAAGATCAAGCGCATTGCCTCCGTTGCCGAAGTTGGTACAATCTACAAGGGAAAAGTTAAGAACATCCAGTCGTTCGGCGCATTCGTCGAAATCCTGCCTAACCAGGACGGGTTGCTTCATATATCTGAAATTGACTGGAAAAGACTGGAAAAGGTCGAAGATGCCCTCAAAGTCGGCGACGAAATCGAAGTCAAGCTGATCGAGGTCGATCCCAAAACCGGAAAACTGAAACTATCGCGCAGAGCGTTGCTCCCAAAGCCGGAAGGCTACGTTGAAAGGACACCTGAACCCCGTTCAGACCGCCCTGACCGGGGTCACGACCGTGGTCACGACCGTGGACACGACCGTGGGAATGACCGTGGGCACGATCGCGGTCCAAGAAGGTAGCCTGGTGTAACCTAACGCTAATTTTTACGTAAACCGACCCGTATCAACGGTCATAACAAATTGGTTCGAATGAGGCAGCTAAAAATTACCAAACAGGTTACCAACCGCGAAACTGCATCACTGGATAAATACCTTCAGGAGATCGGCAAAGTAGAGCTGATTACAGCAGATGAAGAAGTATCCCTTGCCCAGCGCATCAAGCAGGGCGATATGGCTGCCCTCGAGAAACTGACAAAAGCCAACCTTCGCTTCGTGGTTTCCGTATCCAAACAGTACCAGAACCAAGGGCTCAGCCTCCCCGACCTGATCAATGAAGGCAACCTCGGACTGATCAAAGCTGCACAACGATTTGATGAAACCCGAGGGTTCAAGTTCATCTCTTATGCGGTGTGGTGGATCCGCCAATCGATCCTCCAGGCACTGGCCGAACAATCGAGGATTGTGCGATTGCCGCTGAATAAAATCGGTTCCATCAACAAAATAAACAAGGCTTACGCCCAGCTCGAACAGAAGTACGAGCGGGAACCGAATGCCGGCGAGATCGCTTTTTTACTCGAGGTTTCCGAAAATGAGGTAAAAGAGTCGATGCGTAATTCGGGTCGCCATGTTTCCATGGACGCACCCCTGATCCAGGATGAAGACAACACGATGTACGATGTCCTGCGCAGCGAAGAAAATACCACCCCCGACAATGGCCTGCTGTACGAATCGCTGAAAAAGGAGATTGAACGTGCTGTATCAACTCTTACACAGCGCGAAGCCGATGTTGTACGGTTGTATTTCGGGCTCAATGGCAGCCACCCCATGACCCTAGAAGAAATTGGCGAGAAGTTCGACCTTACCCGTGAGCGCGTGCGCCAGATCAAGGAAAAAGCCATCCGCCGGCTGAAACACACATCCCGGAGCAAAATCCTGAAGACATACCTGGGATAATAAAAATAGCGAAATAGCGAAATAGCGAAATATGCCACATCTGGTTGCTCCTTCGTTGCTTTCAGCGAATTTTCTTAACCTGGAAAAGGACATTCAGATGCTTAACAGCAGTGAAGCCGATTGGTTTCACCTCGATGTCATGGACGGCTTGTTTGTTCCAAACATTTCCTTTGGATTCCCGATCATTGAGCAAATCAGGAAAGCCACTTCAAAAACCCTCGATGTTCATTTAATGATCGTTGATCCGGAACGTTACCTCGAACGGTTTAAAAAGGCCGGGGCGGATATCATCAGCATCCACACGGAAGCCTGTAAAAATCCGGCTGAAGCCTTACGCACCATCAGGCGCCTTCATGCAAAAGCAGGCATTGTGATCAATCCCGGCACACCGGTGAGCGCACTTGAAAATATCATCGGCGAGGCTGACATGGTTCTGCTGATGTCGGTGCACCCGGGATTTGGCGGACAATCGTTCATTCCTGCCACAATTAAAAAAATTGAAGAATTAAAGCAGATGGTCAGAGTTCGCCACCTTGACGTGATGATCGAAGTGGATGGAGGGATCGACCTGTTGAATGCTTCCGACATTTTGCATTCCGGTGCAGACATCCTGGTAGCCGGCAATACCATTTTTGCGTCGCCCGATCCATCATCCGCCATTCGCCGGCTTAAAAATCTTTCCTGAAATTCCGGGATTCCTTTTCATTTATCTTTTTTATCCCAACGTTTTTTTTTATACTTTTACAAAAAAAACAATCCACGCCATGGATTTTCATGCAGCCAGCGGATACATTATTCATCACTTGCGAAGGGACTTAAACCATTCATTGCGTTATCATTGCGTGGAGCACACCCTGGATGTTCTGGAAGCAACCCGCCGCCTGGCCGATCTTGAAAAAATTGAACCTCTTTCCCTGCAACTGCTTGAAACCGCCTCCCTGTTCCATGATGCCGGCATGATCACACAATACTCCGATCATGAATCTGCCTCAGTCATCCTTGCAAAACAAGTGCTTCCAGGATTCGGATATACCTCCCGGGAGATTGAGGAAGTTACCAGCCTGATCATGGTCACCAAACTGCCGCAACGCCCCTTAAATAACCTTGAACAGATCATTTGTGATGCTGACCTGGATTACCTGGGGCGTGATGATTTCTTCATCCGTTCCTTCAGCCTGCGGCTTGAGTGGAAAGATAACGATGTGGAAAATACCACGCTGGCCGAATGGTTCGACCTCCAGATAAAATTTCTTGCCGGTCATCAGTACTTTACCAAGTCGGCCATTCTTCTCAGAAACCACAAAAAACTTGAACACCTTGAAGAACTGAAACAATTGTGCAATAAGTTAGTCATGGGTCATGCATCGTGAAGTGTGAATCGTAAGTCGTAAGTCGTGAATCGTGAATCGTGAATCGTGAATGTTAAGTCGCTAAGGGTAACTTGTAAATATTAAATTATGGCAAACATTGAACAGGGTAAAATTTACAACAACATCATACTGATACCGACAGATTTTTCGGAAGTATGTAGCAATGCGATTTCACACGGTGTGAAACTGGCCATGTTTCTTGGGTACAAGGTGATGATTTTGCACATCATCAGCAAAGAAACGAAGGCCGAACTGAAAAGGAAAAAGGTCGGTGTGGATTATATCGATGCCAGGCTGAAGGATTACAAAAAGTACTATTCAAAAAAGTATAAGGTTGAAATCGACACCATGGCTGTTGAGGGATCAATTTTTGCAACCATCGGTGCTGTTGCCGGCGAAATCAAGGCAAATCTTATGGTGCTCGGCACGCATGGAAAAAAAGGATTGCAATATGTATTTGGCAGCCATGTCATGAAAGTCGTTGAAGAATCACCTGTTCCCGTGATCGTCGTGCAAAAAAGATCTTTCAAATCGGGTTATAAAAACATCGTGTTCCCGGTAAGTAACGAACTTGAGCCCCGGCAGGCTGTTCATTGGGCCAAACTGATGGCCAGGTTATTCAGTGCACAAATACACATCTTCACCGCCAGGGAAAAAGAGACCGAACGACTTACTTCCCTGTCTATTATCACCCAACAGATCACCACGATTTTTGATGAGGAGAAAGTGTTTTACAACATCACCCCGGCTGCAGACTCCAATGATTTTGCCGAACAGGTTATTTCATACAGTGTGCTTCACCAGGCTGATCTGATCATGATCATGACCAGGCCCAATGTTGATGTTGTCGGTTTCAGACTTTCGGCCTGGGACGACAAACTGATGTTCAACCAGGCACAAATCCCTGTGATGGGCATTAACCCGGTTGAATACGGCTATCAATACTATGAATGGTCGGTGCTGGCGTAACATAAATGGCGAAATGGCGAAATGGTGAAACAGGGGATTCAGGTGGATAAATGCCAGGCTAAAGAAAGAATTGCAGTTTTATCGGATGAAATCCGGAAGCATAACCACCGCTATTATGTTTTGTCGAGACCGGTTATCAGCGACCTTGAATTTGATTTGCTGCTGGACGAGTTGGCCCGTCTTGAAAATGATTTCCCCGACCTTCTTGAACCGGATTCCCCTACCCGGCATGTGGGAGGAGAAGTTACCAGGGAATTCAGGCAGGTTCAGCATAAATACCCAATGCTCTCCCTTGGAAATACCTATTCTGAGCAGGAGATCCGCGATTTCGAGGAGCGAATTCACAAAACCATCGGCGAGGAGGTCGAATACGTTTGCGAACTGAAATTTGACGGGGTCGCCATCGGGCTTACCTACCGGGATGGTCGCCTGGTTCAGGCCGTTACAAGGGGCGACGGAGAGCGGGGCGACGACGTCACCGCCAACATAAAAACCATCAGAAGCATCCCTCTGAAGTTGCATGGTAGCGGGTTCCCCGTTGAATTCGAGATCAGGGGTGAAATTATTCTGCCTCATGCCAGCTTTGAAAAGATGAACCGGCAAAGGTTTGAGGATGAAGATGAGCCATTTGCCAACCCGAGAAACGCTGCTTCGGGAAGCCTCAAATTGCAGGACTCTGCCGAAGTTGCAAAACGAAATCTCGACGGTTTTTTTTATTACCTCCCGGGAAATGATCTGCCTTTTAAAAGCCACTACGAATGTCTGCGGGCAGCAAGGTCATGGGGCTTTAAAATTTCAGAATATGCCGTAAGATGTAAAACAAGTGAGGAGATTTTTGATTACCTCAACACCTGGGATCATGACCGGCACGAACTTCCATACGATATCGACGGGATCGTTATCAAGGTGAACGACCTGAAGCAACAGGACATGCTGGGCTACACGGCAAAATCGCCGCGCTGGGCCATTGCCTACAAGTTCAAAGCCGAGCAGGCCGCCACCACGTTGTTATCGGTCGTTTTCCAGGTAGGCCGCACCGGCGCCATCACCCCGGTTGCGAACCTGCAGCCGGTTCAACTTGCCGGCACCGTTGTAAAACGGGCATCCCTGCACAACGCCGATATCATTGCCAGTTTAGATGTTCGCCTCGGCGACAGGGTATTTGTGGAAAAAGGCGGAGAGATCATCCCCAAGATCATTGGCGTTGACCTTGCGGAGCGCCCGGACGGGGCAGTACCGCTTGCATTCATCAGCCTATGCCCCGAATGCAGCACGGCATTGATTCGTGCCGAAGGTGAATCAGCCTGGTACTGCCCGAACGAAAACGAATGTCCGCCACAGATCAAAGGAAAACTTGAGCATTTTATTTCACGCAAGGCAATGAACATCGACAGCCTGGGTGAAGGTAAAATAGAGATGCTCCATGACAAAGGCCTGGTTCGCCGGAGTGCCGATTTGTACGATTTGACCTATGACCAACTCATCGGGCTCGAAAAAACCCATGAATCAGCAGATGGTAAAAAAGAGAGGAAAATCAGCTTCCGTGATAAAACCGTTGTCAACATCCTCAACGGGATCGAAGCATCAAAAAAGGTCAGCTTCGACCGGGTATTGTATGCGCTTGGGATAAGGTTTGCCGGTGAGACTGTAGCCAGGAAACTCGCCTCCCACTTCTGCTCCATCGACAATCTGTCAACAGCCGAATACAGCCACCTTGTCGAGGTTGAAGAGATCGGCGAGAAGATCGCAAACAGCATCCTTTCCTGGTTTTCTGTGCCCGCCAACCTCGAACTGATTGAAAGGCTGAAGGCTGCCGGATTGCAATTTAAACTGGACGAGCCACTTGTCGCCCGACTCAGCAGCAAACTTGAAGGGATGACTTTTGTGGTAAGCGGTGTATTTGCAAATTTTTCTCGCGACGACCTCAAGAAATCAATTGAGTCGCATGGCGGGAAAAACATTGGCTCAGTTTCGGCCAGAACTTCCTATGTGCTCGCCGGTGAAAATATGGGGCCTGAGAAACGAAAGAAGGCAGAAAAGCTTGGCGTGGCAGTTATCTCAGAGAATGATTTCCTTGACATGATCAGATCAGTGCCGCCCGTTTACTGAACCTTTTTAATTGATCCGGCACCTGAAACACTCTGATCAACCTCGGTAGGCGATCCTTTGTATTTCACGCTTCCGGCACCCGATATTTCAGCACGAATCCTATTCGAAACACTTATCTGCGCATTGCCCGCCCCACTGATCTCGATGTCGTAATTCACGGCAAGAAGATCGTATCCGAAAATGTCGGAAGCACCTGAAAGATCCATATTCACATCAACTGCCGTACCAGAGAACTTCATCTTGCTCGCGCCGCTGCACTCAAGTTTCAATTTCTGCACTGCGATGTCAAATTCTGAATCGGATGCCCCCGATGCATCAAGGCTGAGTTCGGGCACCGTGATGCGTCCATCGGTGCTGATATCCACAGCTCCGCTCACATCGATCCGCTTAAGATCTTTCACCGTCACATACACTTTCATGACCGTGGAATGCTGAACGGGCTTCCTCGTTTCAATCCGGAGGGTTCCACCTGTCACATCCGTGCGTATGACCGGAAGCAGGTTGGCATCGGCCTCCACCGTAACCTCTTCGACGGCTCCCTGTTTAAGGACGATATCAAATGCACCAGACACCTCGATGCCGTCGAATGCGGAGACCTTACGGGTCTCTTTCAGCACATTTCCATCACCATGAATCCCGATCAGGCTATTGCATCCGGTAACAAGACCTGATATCCCGGCAAAAAGGGCAGCGATTAATAGCGTTGTAAAAAATTTGAATGATTTCATAAGTACAGGTTTTTAGGTTTGACGTGATTTTTGGGTTTGGTTACATTATAAAATCCGACAGGCGGACAGGTTAATTGAGACTTACATTTCCGAATTCGCTTTTCACGACCACTTTGGCGGCAGGGGCTTCACTACCGCCCACTATGCCCTTATAGGTTTTCTCGGTTGGGGTTCTTGAACTGTAGGAGAACTTTGCCTTATCGCGGGGGTAATCGAGGTCGCAAAACCTGAGGTCAGCATCGAGACTGTATTTCGCCTGTTCTCCCAAACCTATCGAAACATTGCCGTATTTGTTGCGGATATTTACCGAGGTGAATGTGTCAGGCATTTCATGCACCTCGCAGCTTCCGTATTGAATATCAAGGTTCAGCGATTGTTCGATGCGCTGGATATCTATATCCGAAAACCTGGATTTGCTGTCGACCGCCGATGAATTCTCCATATTCAGCTTACCGCCTTCAAAGGCCACGTTCAGAACAATGATTTTTTCGGCATCGAGGTTTGAGTATTTAGAGTCAAGCCGCAAACTACCGGCATAATCGAGACTCATTTCAGAATACTTCAGGGATAACACCGCTCCTTTGATCCAATTCACCCGTGCTTTGCTGAATTTAATATCCAGCAGGTTGTCGGAATTTCCCAGCTTATTTGCCTCAAGGTTGCCATAGCCCAGACTGATCCGTGCCTTACCCTGAACTTCATTGATGAAAATATCACCAAATTTATTGGTAACATCCAGGTTGATACCGACAGGCATATTGATCATATAATCAATTGAATACTTGAATTTTCCCGAATTTTTGATCTCCTGCATGTTTGTGGTGGCCGTAACAAGCGATGGCGAGCCGGTAAAATCAACAGATATCCGTTTAAACATTTTATCAGCTTCCTGCTGGTCGGCGGCTGTAACCGTAATGGTAACATCGACAGAAACCGCATTCCTGTCCCAGTTGGCGCAATGCACCTTTCCGAAACGGTTGCTGACAGTAAGCTGTGCGTCGGGGTTTACTGTGAACTCCTTCCTGATCACCTTTGTGAACTCATCGTGAGCCCTGGCGCCTTTTATGCCGAGGAGGCAAATAATGACCAGGATAAATATGGCAATTTTCAACATTGTTTTCATTACGTCAGGGTTTTATTGGTTTTGTGCCCGGGCAAGCCGGGCGATGATCGTATTTAACATTGCTTCCTTCATCTGCTGGTTCCGGATAATTGCATCCAGTACCCTTTCATCACCGGGGTTTTCTGTAAGTGACCTTTTCAATTCTGCCGTGGTGGCATCCAGGCTCCGAACATCTTTCAACGCTGTTGCGCACAAGGCACCTGTTTCACTGTGGTTTTCGGCCAGCTTTGCGAGTGTGTCGATTTGCCTGCTTGTCTGATTATCATAATACTGAACGGCTTCCCTGATTTCAAGCGGCAATTCTGCCCCTTGTGTTTCACCGGTAATCCGCTTCCTGATTCCGCTCGTTGCAAAATCGAAAACAAACACACTCACAGAGATCATGACAATGATCAGCGCCGCGACCAGCAACATCACTGATGGACGATGACTGGCTGGTTTCAGCAGCGGCCGGGCAGCCAGCCGCTCTGCGAACCGATTGAAGTGACCTTCATCCGGTTCACCGGAATCGAATTCATCGACGTGATCTTTAATGTATTTTTCAATGTTCTGCATAGTCAGTTTGCGCTAAACGTATGTTGACAACTGTTTTGCTTCAATAATCCAAGTAATTTTTGGCGTGCCCTGGAATACCGGGTACGCGAAAGCTGGTTCGAAATTTTCAGGACTTGTGCAATCTCATCATGGTCATACCCTTCAAGTAAAAAAAGCGTCAGTACAACCCTGTATTCATCGGGAAGCTGTGAAATCGCCCGGTTAACTTCCGTTACCCGGAACATGATTTCATCTTCCCTGTTTTCTTCCGTGATGTCCGGTATTTCATATTCCATCCCGTCAATGGAAACGGTCTCTCGAACCTTCCTGAGGTAATCGAGTGAGCGGTTTATTACAATCCGCTTGAGCCACGAACCAAAACTGCCTTCGCCTGTATAGCTGTTCAGCCGCTGAAAGGCATCCAGGAATGATTCCTGCATGATATCCTCAGCTTCGGCTGTGTCGTCAACGATTCTCAGGCTGGTGTTGTACATGGCTTTATAGTAGAGCTTGTAAATTTTGAATTGAGCATTCCGGTCGCCTGTTCGACAGGCATCGATCAGATCCTGATGTATGTTGATGTATCTACCTTCCAATTCGACCGATTTTTGACAATGGACTCAGGGGATTTCGAAATGTTACAGTTGCAGGCACTTTTTTTTTGCTAAGGTAAGGGATAAAAGACAACCAGGCGGACAGTCGGACAGTCGGACAGTCGGACAGGTGGCGAGAAATACTTATATTTGCTGCAGTTTGAAAAAGATCCACATACCGGTCTATTTTTATCCGGTGGCAGCGAT
>JBBQUQ010000085.1:0-14423 GCA_038212325.1 Bacteroidales bacterium | reverse complement strand
CGATCTGAAATACATGGCTGCAAAGTACCTGTTATTATCCTCAAAAGTCAATACCCCCCTGGGCACTACAAACCAACGTTGAAAAAATGTCAACATTGATTTTGAATAAGATAAAGAATGGAGGTTGTGTAATGCCAGGCTAATAAGATGAAAATACACCTGTTTTGGTGGTTTTTTTATGAAAATTTAACAGTTGAGGGGGGCTGAGCTGCAAAATGGGTTAAAGCCACTAATTGAGTAGGCTGACCACTTAGAAAAACTTTATAAAGGGTATGAACGCTGCAGTGTTTAACTTATAATTTGCCCAGTCGGGGTGGTTTTCGTATTTTTTTTCAAGCATCGGTACTCCTGAAACAAACCGAAGAAGCAGGGTTATGACAACAGGACTGATCAGCGCCATCCAACCGTAGGGAAACGACAATGCATAAAAACTGATCCCCCACCACACCAGGGCCTCTCCAAAATAGTTGGGATGACGCGACACTGACCACAACCCTGTTGTAATTATTTTCCCGGTATTAGCCGTGTTGCGTTTGAATTCGGACAGTTGATAATCTGCAATGGTTTCAATAAGAAATCCTGCTCCAAAGATGAGAAGGCCAAGAGAATCCCATGGCCCCAGCGGGCAACCGTTTCCAAAGTTGACGAACCAGATGGGAGTTGAAATTATCAGCATAAACAAGCCCTGCAACATGAATATCTGAAAATAACTGCGCAAAACGAAATATTTCCATGTATTCCGCCACGCTTTATACCTGAAATCCTCACCTTTACCGCTGTTTCGCACCATGATATGGAACGATAATCTCAGCCCCCACAATAGTACAAGCAAGCTGACAATCATTTTCCTAAGGTCGACCTCCCCTGACTGAATGATGGTGTAAATGGCAATAATGATGAAACCAACTCCCCAGGCAACATCCACGATGGAGTTGTCTTTCCGGATCAGCGCCAGTATAAAAACGATGGTCATGTAAAGGCAAATGACCAAACCAACTTCAATAAGACTATTCATAAAATCTATCATCTGGCTGCAAGTTAAAACGTTCACCTGCCTCATTCAAGCATCAGCGACACACATGCAATTCCTGGCCCTGTATTGGCTGCCAATGCCGGTGAAGCATGGTCAATGAAGAGTGGTTTTTTGCCGGTAAGGGTTTCCATTTCCCTGGCATACCACTGGGCGGCAGGAATGTTGTTTGCATGGGTGATGGCATATTCCCATACTTTTTTCCCGCTGGTTACTTTTGCGATGTTTTTCATCACCTTTTTCATGCTGGCTTTCTCGGAAAATGATTTTGAAAAAAGGGATGCTTTCCCCTCCCGGTCAACAGCTATGATCGGCTTCAGGTCAAGCATTTTTGCTACAAAGCTCTTCAACGGGCTCACCCTGCCGCTGCGTACGATATATTTCAGGGTTGTAACGCTGACCCGCACCAGCGATTTAGTCTTCCACTCCTCCATGCGGTTCACCAGCTCCTCATGTGTTGCTCCGTTTTCAAGCTCCCTGGAAGCCCGGAGAACGATTAATCCGAGCCCCGCAGTAAGCGTGTTGGAGTTCACTACATCAATCTTCTTCCCGGTACGTGCGACAACATCCCTGGACCCCTTCTCACTGCTTGACCAGGTACCGCTCAGTGCCTGGCTAAGGTGGATTCCAATGATGGAATTATAGTGTGTTGCCAGGTACTCAAACTTATTCTGGAACTCTTTTGAGGCAGGCTGTGCGGAAGAGGCGTTCGTATCCGATTTTTCCTGCATTGCATAGAATTGGGGAGGATTGATTGTAAGGCGATCCAAAAAGTAGGTTTCCCCAAAGTGGACTGAAAGCGGCACAACATGGATCTGGTATTTGTCGATGAGTTCCTTTGGCAAATCGCATGATGAATCCGTTACCAGCGCTATATTAAATTTACGGTTGAACTGGATTTCATTCTGCATTACCATGTCGTCGACCTTCTGGTAGGTGATATTTCCAAACTGCTGCAGCAAGGAATACACTTCGGCAGGGAAATCAGTATGAATATGCACCCGTACCTTCTGCATACTGCCGGCAACCACGAGCGAGTCGCCGCAATGCTGAACAATGTTCCGGATTTTATGCTTATCCATCTGATCTCCTGAAAGCATGGCTTCCGCACAAAACCTGAAGTGAATGACATCATGCGGCATTTCAACGATCTCGTCGGCAGCACTGGTGCCCTCCGGAGGTCTTCTCATCGCCTTTTCAGCACCCATGGTGAAAAAATCCATGATCCCTTCCAGCCAGAACACGAATCCCTTTGCGCCTGCATCCACAACATGCGCACGTGCGAGCACTTCCAGTTTGCCGGTTGTGGCCGCCAGCGATTCAAGCGCTTTCCCATATGCCTCGACCATCAGCCTGGTGAAATCATCAAATGTATCTTTCAACAGGTAAATATATTCAGCCCAATCCTTGATGACTGTCAGAATGGTGCCTTCCACCGGGTTTGCGATTGCATCATAGGCATAGGCAACGGCTCTTTTTACGCTTTCGGCAAATGACTGAACGGTGAGCGCCTTATCAGGGTTGATCTCGTTGCTAAAACCATAGAGAAACTGAGCAAAAATGATCCCGGAGTTGCCCCTGGCACCAATCAAGGCAGCATCAGCAAGAGCAACCGCCGTTTGCTTAAAGTTTTCAGTCGGGATGATTGCGTCCATGATCGAACGCATGGTGGAAGCCAGGTTGGTTCCGGTATCGGCATCTGCAACAGGAAAAACATTTATTTTATTTAGCAGTGTCTGATGTTCGAAGATTCGCTGAGCTCCGGCAAGAAATGAGTAGTATAACTGTTTTCCGTCAAGTTCCTTTATTTTTGGCGCAGTATTTGTCAATCGTTAGCGTTTTAGAACAAACAAAAATACAATTAATTCTTAAGCTGTTCCAACCATTTTTTTAATTAGTCTGCCCCGGATCAGGTAACCTGGTTAACTACAAAATTAAAACAGAATTCAGTTAAACCTTTGCGCACCGGATTCACTGTTTCTTTATTAAACCCTGTTTCCAACTGCAACACCAATTTTTTTGTAATTTTGTAAGAAATTCATTTAATAGTTCTAACCTAAATAATTTTGTAAGTATGAAAAAGTTTGTTTTTTCATTTGTATTCCTGATGTTCGCAGCTTTTATTGTTAAGGCACAGGATGCTGCACAACCACAACCCGTTAACCCGAATGCTCCGGAAATCTCCTTTGAGAAAACCGTTCATGATTACGGAACAATTGTACAGGGCGCCGACGGAACCTGTGAATTCAAGTTCACCAATATCGGCAAAGAACCATTGATTTTATCCAGGCCCCAATCTTCCTGCGGATGTACTGTTCCCACGTGGCCCCAGGAACCAATTCTTCCAGGCAAAAGTGATGTCATCAAAGTTACCTACAACACCAATAATGTAGGTGGCATTAATAAAACCGTCACAGTAACTTCCAATGCAAAAACAGCCAGGGTTGTATTGCAAATAAAAGGCACTGTGACCGCAAAGCCAGCCACTGCCGCCCCTGAAAAACCAAGTGAACAAGGCGCTGCCCCGATAACCAAATAAATCAGTCATACACACCAAACATTGAGCCAGCCAAAAGCTGGCTTAATGCTTTTAAAAAACAACTCAACATGCCTACTATTTCGCTGCGCGGCCAGAATTGCCCCCCCTCCCCGATCCGCAAACTCGTACCCTTCTCTGATGAAGCAAAAATAAGAGGGATCAAAGTATACCACCTTAACATTGGCCAGCCCGACATTGAAACTCCGGCCAATGTGCTTGAAAAGATCAGGAATACTGATTTAAAGGTGATAGAGTACAGCCATTCGGCCGGAATTCTTTCATACAGAAAAAAACTTGCTGAATATTATCAGCGGGTGGGGATTGAGGTTACCCCCGATCAAATGATTGTTACAACAGGAGGGTCGGAAGGGATTCTGTTCGCCTTGCTTACCTGTCTTAACCCGGGTGATGAGATCATCATCCCTGAACCGTTTTATGCCAACTACAACGGGTTTGCTGTTGCTGCCGGAGTTGTAGTCAAGCCCATTGCATCTTTCATTGATGATGGTTTCGCATTGCCTCCGATGAGTGCATTTGAAGCGTCGATCACCCCGCGAACGAAGGCCATCATGATCTGCAACCCCAATAACCCAACGGGTTACCTCTACTCACAGGAGGAGTTGAAATTGCTTCGTGATATCGTTAAAAAACATGATCTGTACCTTTTCTCAGACGAAGTTTACCGTGAGTTCTGTTATGATGGAAATTTGCACCATTCAGTCATGAATCTTGAGGGAATAGACCAGAATGTTGTCTTGCTCGACTCCATATCAAAACGTTACAGTGCCTGCGGTGTCCGTATCGGGGTTATGATTTCAAAAAACAAAGAGATCATCGGAACCGCCATGAAATTTGCCCAGGCCAGGCTCAGCCCTCCGACTTTTGGCCAGATTGCCGGAGAAGAGGCAGTCGACACCCCTGCCGGTTACCTGGTGAAAGTTCTGGATGAATATGTGAAACGCAGGAACATCGTTGTTGAATCGATCAACAGGATGGAGGGTTGTTTTTGTCCAAATCCGGGTGGTGCATTCTATGCCGTTGCCCGCCTGCCCATTGATGATTCTGACCGGTTCTGCCAATGGCTGCTTGAGGATTTCAGCTATGAAGGCCAAACCGTCATGCTTGCACCCGCAACCGGGTTTTATTCCACTCCGGGTCGGGGAAAGGATGAGGTTCGCATCAGTTACGTGCTTAACCTCGATGATCTTAAAAATTCCATGAAATGCCTGGAGGAAGGTCTTAAAGTTTATCCGGGGAAGAGATAGGAGGGGAGTTGTTACGTTCAGTAAAGCAGGTATTTTTCTCTGACTTTCATGAATTTTTTAATTCCGGGTATCCAGCTTTGCCGGATTTCTTTCTCAGATTTTCCATTGATGATCTGTTTTTGAAGCGATGAATTGCCTGCCAGTTTGTCAAAGTACCCGGTAAAAAAAGGAGTTTGGCCATTCCAATCCCTGCAGGCCCTGATCAGCCATCGAAGTAACAGTTTTCCGGATTCCCCGGGATTGTCTGCATAAAATTGTCTTAAATCCTCTCCGAAGCAGGTCCTGCCCTCCAGGGGAGGATGAAGACTGACCCCCGGAGTACTTTCCGGAATAAATGAAAAAGTGCCATAGGTTAACTCCGGGTGACCATAAACCTGGAAAGGAAAACTGGTACCACGACCGACACTGATGCAAGTCCCTTCAAAAAAACAGAGCGAAGGATAGAGATATACGGCTTCGGGGTTTGGCAAATTTGGCGATGGCTTTACCGGCACACGGTATCGTGTCTGGTGATTGTAATTACCAAGAGGGACCACCTGCATATCACATTTGATTTTATTTTTCAGCCATCCTTCCCCGTTCACCATTCGCCCGTATTCACCGATTGTCATGCCATAAACAACCGGAACCGGGTGCAGTCCAACGAATGAGGCACATTGTTTCTCAAGAACCGGGCCATCGATATAAAAACCATTCGGGTTGGGCCGGTCAAGAAGGATCAGCGGAACCCTGCCTTCTGCACATGCCTCCATTACATAGCTTAACGTCGAGATATACGTATAAAACCGAACACCAACATCCTGGATATCAAATAATACCAGGTCGACCGAATTAAAATCACCCGGTAATGGCTTTTTCCTGGTTCCGTATAGTGACACCACCCGTATTCCTGTCGCGGAGTCAATGGTGTTGCCGATTATTTCTCCGGCTCCAGCTGAAATCCTAAAACCATGCTCTGGTGAGAATATCGTTATGATCTTAAACCCTGCCCTTACGAGGACATCAACAATATTTTCATCTCCAACCAATGATGCATTGTTTGCAACAACGCCAATCTGCTTACCTTTCAGCAAAGGATAATACATTTCCGCTTGTTCAGCCCCAACTCTTACCTGAGCCAGCATCATAACCGGAAACATGAAAATGGCTAGGAAAACAACTATGTGGGTTGCGCGATGCGCGATGAGTCTCATATGGCATTAAAAAAACCTATACTTTTGCAAAGTAAAGATTTCTTTCCTTTGAACACTGAATTTTTTCTGGCAAAACGGCTTGTTGCACAAAGTAAAGGGAACTTTTCCTGGACCTTTGTTGTCATTGCAATCACTTCAATAGCGCTGGGACTGGCAATCATGTTTATTGCAGTCGCCATCCTCACCGGATTTAAAAAAGAGATCAGGGACAAGGTTGTCGGCTTCAGCGGGCATGTTCAAATCACCAGTTTTTCTGAGAATTCAGGTTTGGAGCCTAAGCCGATTGACAAACAACAGCCCTTTTATACAAAAATAAAAAACACCAAAGAGGTCAGCAATATCCAGGCTTTTGCCATCAAAGCAGGCATTATTAAAACCAAAGACCACATCCAGGGAGTAATCCTGAAGGGTATCGGGAATGATTTTAACTGGGATTTTTTCGAAAGCAAGATGGCAGAGGGACATCCCTTCATCGTAAATGACACAATCCGCTCCGACGAGGTCATCATCTCCAGGAAAATTTCAAAAATGCTGGACCTGCACCTAAATGATGACTTGCGCATGTACTTTATTGCGGGCAATGCAACATTGGGAAGAAAATTCAAGATTTCAGGTATTTACGACACTGGACTGGAAGAGTTTGACAAGCGGTATATCATTTGCGACATACATCACATACAGAAATTGAACAATTGGACAGACAGGCAGGTCGGCGGATTTGAAGTGTACCTTAAAAAGTTTGAAGACATCGACCGCATGGGCGTTTATGTATATCACCAGATTGGGTTCAACCTGGATGCTTCGACCATTAAAATGCTTAATCAGCAAATATTCGACTGGCTCGACCTGCAGGACATGAATGTATTGATCATCCTGATCCTGATTGTGCTCGTATCCTCAACCACCATCATTTCCACCTTGCTTATCCTGATCCTGGAACGGACATCGATGATCGGGATCCTGAAATCATTGGGAATGCCCAACAGGGGCATCCGGAATTTGTTTCTTTACAATGCGATGTACATTGTCGGCTGGGGGATGCTTTGGGGAAACTTGCTGGCGTTTACCCTGTGCATCCTGCAAAAAAAGTTCTCATTGGTTTCCCTGTCGGAGGAGACCTATTATGTTTCCGTAATTCCTATTAACCTGGACGTGTGGAATATCCTTGCCATCAATCTTGGAACCCTGGTGATCTGCTACCTGATATTCATGCTTCCATCGTTTATCATTACGAGATTGACCCCTGTTAAAACAATCAGGTTCAGCTAGGCAGATTCAACATTTGAGAGATCTTATGCTTCGGGATAGATAAGGTCAAGCCCGCATTTAAGTTCACGCAGATATTGCAATGCCTCGGGAATGTGATGTTTTGGGATGATCGAACCATGTTGCGGGAGTATGGCATTCAATTTCAGCGTGTGCAGGCGATCGACAAATCCACGCGCTGCAACATTACTGGCCATGTAATTGATATGAAAAAGGTTTAGATGCAGGACATGCTGATCAAAATCATCGACAACGAGGTGCCAATCCAGATTGATTGAGGCCCATACATCACCCGAAAAAAGAAACCCGGATAGTTCATCGTACGTTGTAAAAGCCCCGGGGAAATGGAGGAAAGGCGATTCAACAAACCTCAGTTTCCGGCCAGACGGGAATATCCATTCTGGATTTTCATTGATATTGACGAACGCATAATCCTTGACACCATAATGAGGGAGAAGAACATTGGTGCGCACAGAGGTGATGATCCTGATGGCAGGATCGAATGCAAGCCAGTCAGTCATTGACGCCGCAACATCAGGATCCTGGTGACAAAGTATAAGGGCTGTTACTTTTTCAAGCGGCAGGACCTGGGAAACACGCATTTTAATAAATTCAAAGGCATCATGGCCTCCGGGATCAACAATAATGGCTTCCTGGCCATCGACAATCAGGTATGTGTTGCACCTGAATGCAAAATCCTCCGGAATGCCCAGCCAGTAAATATCGTGGTGCAATTCATGGTAGAGTTGCGTAGGGAAGTTATAACGCCCGTTGAACATGCGGCCAAGTTCGACCAGGTCAATTGTATTCATCGTTGGTTTATTAAGATTTTTTATGCAACCCGCATTCTTTAAATTCTGGAAATTCCCACCACCAGCGGCCTGAACGGACATCTTCACCGGGGTTTATTGCCCTTGTGCAGGGCAGGCAACCGATGCTGGGATAGCCTTTTGAATGCAGTTCATTTACCGGGATGTTCCCGGCCCTGATATAATCCCACACCATTGCATCGGTCCAGTTGATCAATGGATTGATTTTTATGATGTTGTACAACGGATCCCATTCGATCATGGCCGCGTGGGCACGGGTAACCGATTGTTCGCGGCGCATACCAGTTATCCAAACTTCCATGCCCGTCAATGCCCTGTTCAATGGTTCAATTTTACGAATGCGGCAGCATAACTGGCGGTTCTCAACGCTCTCATAAAACAGGTTAACCCCTTTGGAGTTTACCATATTTTCCACTCCAAACGCATCGGGGAAGTATACCTCAATGGAAATTCCATATTTTTTCTGCGTGATATCCAACAAATCATAGGTTTCCTGAAATAGGCGCCCGGTATCCAGGGTAAATATCTTCACTGGCTTGCCAATATTAGTCAACATATGCGTAATTACCTGGTCTTCAGCTCCAAGACTGGTTGAAAAAGCGATTTTACCCAAAAAGCTACCGGCGAACCATGATATAATATCTTCGGGCAAGGCATCGTGGAATTTCTGATTTAAGGCTGCAACCTTATCCTGCATTTTTATCCCGGGGTTTAAAATTTTTGTGAATTTACGAAAATCATTCAAGAGGATGCAAGTTTTTCCAGATGGATTAACGTATTTTTGACCAAAATCTTCACCATGCAAGTACATTTTATAGCTATTGGCGGAAGCGCCATGCACAACCTTGCCATAGCTCTCCATCAGAAGGGCTACACCATCACCGGTTCTGATGATGAAATATTTGAACCGTCAAAAAGCCGGTTGGCAGCGCGCAGCATACTTCCTTCTTCAAATGGATGGGATGCATCGCGTATCACCCCGGCACTTGATGCCGTGATTCTTGGCATGCATGCTAAATTGGATAATCCTGAATTATTGAAAGCCAAAGAACTTGGGATTAAGATTTTTTCTTATCCGGAATATCTGTACGAACAATCAAAAAACAAAAAAAGGGTTGTTATTGGCGGGAGCCATGGCAAGACAACCATAACGGCCATGATCCTGCACGTTTTGCAGCACCTGGCGATCGACTGCGATTACATGGTAGGCGCCCAGCTCGAAGGCTTTGATGTGATGGTAAGGCTTACTGAGGATGCACCGGTGATGGTCATTGAAGGCGACGAATACCTTACCTCTCCGATTGATCTTCGACCGAAGTTTCATCTCTATAAACCCGACATTGCATTGCTTAGCGGTATTGCATGGGATCACATCAATGTTTTTCCAACCTTCAAAAACTATATTGATCAGTTCGTCATCTTTATCAGCCAGATTTCGAAAGGCGGATCACTTGTCTATTGCAGTGAAGATGATGAATTACGGCGAATTTGTCCGGATGTGCGCCGCGACATCAACATCTTTCCCTATGCAACACCGCCTCATGAGATCGATAACGGTGAGACAGCCGTCATGTTCAACAACCAAAAGTTTACCCTGAAGGTATTTGGCAAGCACAACCTCATGAATCTCAATGGCGCACGCCTGGTTTGCAACCAGCTAGGTATCAGTGATCTCGATTTTTTTGAAAGCATTCAGTCATTCAAAGGGGCATCGAAGCGGCTGGAGATGGTTGCAAAAAAAGGAACCAGGATTGTCTACAAGGATTTTGCGCATGCACCCTCCAAGGTCAAGGCCACCCTGCAGGCCGTCAAGGAGCAATTTGCCGGGAGCAAAGTGATCGCCTGTCTTGAATTACACACATACAGCAGCCTGAATAAAGAGTTCCTGGGCCATTACAAAGGCGCACTGGACCTTGCCGACACTGCTCTTGTTTATTTCAGCCCGCATGCCCTACAGCTAAAACGCTTGCCAAAAATTACCGCTGAGCAAGTGAAAGAAGGATTTGATAACCCCGGGATGGAAGTTTTCACTGATTCAATACATCTCGTTGAACGGTTGCTGCAAGAAAAACAAACAGAAACCGTTCTCCTGATGATGAGTTCAGGGAACTACGATGGCCTGGACCTTAAAGAATTTGGATTTCAATGGATTAACCGTTAATCCGGGTTAACCATTCATCGAAATCAGGAACTCTTCGTTTGAGCTGGTGAATTTCATTCGTTCGCGCAGGAATTCCATGGCTTCAAGGGGATTCATGTCAGCCAGGTGGTTCCTGAGGATCCATATTCGCTGCAATGCATCCTTATCGAGAAGAAGGTCATCACGGCGGGTACTTGACGAAACGATATCGATGGCCGGGTAAATTCGCTTGTTGGATAATTTCCGGTCAAGCTGCAATTCCATGTTTCCTGTGCCTTTGAACTCTTCGAAGATCACCTCATCCATTTTTGAGCCTGTTTCAATCAGCGCAGTCGCGATGATGGTGAGCGAACCGCCATTTTCGATCTGGCGAGCAGCTCCGAAAAACCTTTTCGGTTTCTGGAGGGCATTTGCTTCCACACCGCCCGACAGCACCTTCCCGGAGGCCGGGGCAACGGTATTGTAGGCGCGGGCAAGACGGGTAATGGAGTCGAGCAGGATCACCACATCGTGTCCGCATTCGACCAGGCGCTTTGCCTTTTCAAGAATGATGTTGGAGATGCGGGCATGCCGTTCGGCAGGTTCGTCAAAAGTGGATGAAATCACTTCAGCCTTTACGCTGCGCTGCATATCCGTAACCTCTTCGGGCCTTTCGTCGATCAGCAGAATAATCATATACACATCGGGATGATTTGCCGCGATGGCATTTGCGATCTCTTTCAGCAATACGGTTTTCCCGGTTTTGGGCTGGGCCACGATCAAGCCACGCTGTCCGAAACCAATCGGGGCGAACATATCGATCACCCGGGTCGACATGCTTTCATTTTTATGGCCTGTGAGTTTGAATTTCTTCATCGGGAAGAGTGGGGTGAGGTAATCGAACGGAATACGGTCACGCACCTCTTCGGGCTTGCGGCCATTGATCAGATCGACTTTGATCAATGGAAAATACTTTTCACCCTCTTTCGGCGGGCGGATCGTTCCACGCACCGTATCACCGGTTTTCAAGCCAAATAATTTGATCTGAGACTGCGATACATAAATATCATCGGGGGAATTCAGGTAATTATAATCGGATGAACGGAGAAACCCGTATCCATCGGTCATGATCTCGAGCACTCCTTCACTGATAATGATTCCGTCAAACTCAAAAGTGTATTCTTCGCGGTGACGTTCAGGGAATTTACGCGGAAAATCGCGTTGTTTACGCTCTTCAACAACAGGCTGCGCCTGGTTGTCGGCAATAATACCTGCTTCACCGGTCTCCGTCTCAGCGGCTTCGATCACACCATCCGGTTTCTGGATCACATCAACAGGGTCGATTGCGACGTAAGGCTTATCGTTGGTTTCGTCAAAATCGAAGCGCTCATCGGGCGTATCGACCAGGTTGGGCATGGTCATTTGAACCAGCGGTTCAATGGGTGTCTTTTCCTGGTATGGCCTGAATGGTTTATTTTCGCGGGGATTCCCTTGTTCCCTGGGTGGACGAGGCTCACGGGGAGGAAGTGGTGCCCTTTGAGGACGCTGATCCCTTGGCGGGCGCTGTTCGCGCGGCAGCCGGGGTTCAGGGCTTGCCGGGTCTTTGCGCTCAATGGCAGGATTATCCTGCCTGGCTTCTTTTGGTATACGTGGTGTAGCAGGCTCCCTTGGCGCCCGTGGCTCCCTCGATTCCTGCGGTTTCACTTCACTGTCTTTACGCGGCCGTCCGCGGAATGGCTTTACCTGGTCTTGTTTTTCCTGGTCTAAAATTTCAGGGGTGGGATTGAGTGCCTGGTGATCTAATATCTTATAGATGAGATCTTGTTTTTCGAGCTTATCAACTTTTGGGATGTTGAATTGTTTTGCAATTGCTCTGATCTCCAACAGCTCTTTGCTGTCGAGGGAAATGATGTCATACATGATTTATGATGTTTTAATTGATTGAATAGTCAATGTGAAAATGAACTATGGGTTTGAAGATAAAAAGTGAAAAGGGTTGAAATTGCAATAAGAAACGGATCGTGGGGATTAAAATCGATGCAAATATAGTAAAAAACAACGGAATATCAACTTTTTTTTGTCAATCTCATTTCCAGCCAATCAAAATCTTTTCTAATTTCGCAGGAAATTAACGATACTGACATGTTACAGCGAATTCAATCTCTATACCTGGCCATTGTGGCCATCGCATGCATCCTGCTTTTTTTCTTTCCGCTGGCGAATTACTATCATGAACTACAGGGAAATTACAAGTTTTTCATCTACGGAATCAGGAGTATGGACCCTGACCCCAAGGTGTTGTTCAGCCCCTTTTTTACAATTCCCCTGATTTTCCTGGTGGTTGCTTCGTTCATCTTTTCCGTTTCCACCCTTCTGATGTTCAGGAAACGATTGCTTCAGATTCGAATTTGCGCATTCAACGTACTGATCAACATTGTATTGATCATGGTAATCTTCTTCTTTTATGCCACACGGATCAAAACCATGACACTCATTGAGCCCGATTATAACTATATCGGCATGGTGCTCCCCCTGGTTTCGCTTTTATGTTTAATTCTTGCCAGCAGAGCTATCAGGAAGGATGAAGCGTTGGTGAAGTCGGCTGACAGGCTGAGATAAAGAAGGTGTAGCGGTGAAATGATGAAATAGTGAAGTCCGGGAATAAAACAGATTCCTTATTTGTCAGCGGGGCAGATCGAAAACTTCAAGATCGCGTATGTCTTTACCCTCAATAATCATCCTGATTGCCGTTATGGATTTATGAATCCCATAGTTACCAGCTGCACCTGGATTTACATGAAGAAGGTCGTATTTCGGATCATAGATGACTTTGAGAATATGGGAATGGCCACATATGAAGAGTTTTGGTTTTTCCTGCTCGATCAGTACCCGTGCCCTGCTGTCGTAACGCCCAGGATAGCCCCCGATGTGCATCATCATCACCTTCACCGTCGCAACATTAAACAGTTGTACTTCGGGAAATTCCAACCGCGCGTCTCTTCCGTCAATATTTCCAAAAACTGCCCGGAATGGCCTGAGTGCCTGTAATTGATGCGCTACAACAAGATCGCCTATGTCGCCGGCATGCCAGATTTCATCAACTCCTGCAAAGAATTCAATTATCCGGGGATGGACATAGCCATGCGTATCGGAGAGGATTCCGACTTTCATAGGCAGGGAATTTTATTAACTTGTTGCATCTGCAGATCAATACGGCCTTTGACGGCACGCACAAAGGTAGAGACAATTGCAATGAAACAGCTAATTTGATATAATTTGGAATGGGGTAAGGAAAACTGTTTGACCTGAATTGAGTTAATTAATCTATTTTTGTATTTTAATCCGGGGCTGCTTCATGTCAGAGACTCTTCTTATCATCATCGGCATTGTTTTCATCGCGGGCTTTGTGGTTCTTTTTTTCAAAGTCGGAAAAACAGGGTTTAAGGATGCTTCCGGTGAAGCTGACCAATTGCGGAAACAGGTCGAATTTCTGAGCGCTGAAAAGCGGGCCATGGAGGAGCGGGCAGGCATGTTGCAACAGCAGGTCGGCCTTTTAGCTTCGCAAATCACCGAAAAAGATGCCTCGATCCTAACCCTGACCAGGGACCTTACTACAAAAATTTCAGAATACGGAAATATTCAGCGGAGGCTGGATGAACAGAAAGCCGATCTCGAAAATCTCCAGGATAAATTCAGGGTGGAATTTAAAAACCTGGCCAATGAAATCCTGGAGGAGAAGACCCAAAAGTTCACCGAGCAGAATAAAACCAGGCTTGATGAGATCCTGAAGCCCCTTGGCGAGAAGATCCGCGATTTTGAAAAAAAGGTAGAAGAGACCTACGACAAGGAATCAAAGCAGCGGTTCTCCCTTGAGAAGGAGATAAAGAATCTCACCGACCTGAACCAGCAGATCAGCAAGGAGGCGAACAACCTCACGAATGCATTAAAGGGGCAGGCAAAGACCCGTGGCAACTGGGGGGAGATCATCCTGGAAAGCATCCTGGAAAAATCGGGGCTGACCCTTGACCGGGAGTTTTTCATCCAGCATTCCTTCACCAATGAACACGGCAGGCGAATGCAACCTGATGTGGTTGTGGCGTACCCGGGCGAACGCAATGTGGTGATTGACTCCAAGGTCTCGCTGCTGGCCTATGAGCGTTATGCCTCCTCTGATTCCAGGG